>JALSIO010000150.1 GCA_026989995.1 Myxococcales bacterium | reverse complement strand
ACTCAGGAAGACCCGCGACTCCCGGGCGAGGATCGAGGTGGAGCAGAAGGCGCCGGGGCGCTTGCGCGGGCGCACGCCGTGGTCCACGTGGCGTCGGCGGAAGGCGTGGGCGGCGAAGTCGGCGAGGTCCCGCGAGACGGAGCCGAAGGCCCGCTCCACCCGCTCGCAGGCCTCCGCGTACCCGAAGTGTGCCCCCGCGCCCACGGGAAGCGGCGCGAGCCGGTCCTCGAAGCCGAGGCGCCGCAGCCCGAGGAGCGCCGCCTTGCGCCGCAGGAAGCGCCGCGCCACCTCGGCCCGCTCGCGCACCGCGCCGAGGAGCGCCTCCAGTGTCTCCCGGCCGATGGCCTGGTCGAAGAGCGCCTGGTCGAGGACGTCCGGGATGCCCCTTCGCCGGCACAACGTGAGCCGGGTGCCCGCGATGTTGTTCAGGCAGGCGGCGAAGACCGGCGCGAGGGAGGCGAAGGCCCGGTTCGAGCCCTCCTTCGCCGCCCGCCGGACCGCAGGATCGGGATCCTCGAGGAGCGTGCGCACCGCGGCCACCGGCAGCCGCCGCGCCGGGCGCCCGGGCACCTCGAGTTCGAACTCGAGCGTTCCGGTCAGCCGGTCGTAGAGCCGGCCGAAGGCACCGATTCCCGTCACGCCGAGCTCGGCCGCGAGCCCCTCGAGCTCGGGCGGCATCGAGCGCGCCGCCGCCTCCCGCATGCGGCGCAGGAAGTACGTCGCACCGTCGAGCTCCGGGTGGAGCGCGAGCTTTTCGAAGTGCTCCTCCGGAAGCGCGCCGAGCAGCCAGCGCACCCGGGCGAAGAGCGCCTCGAGGGGGGCGCGGTCCGCCGCCGCCGAAGCCAGCTCGGCCTCGATCTCCTCGTCCCCCGCATGGGCCGCGGCGAGGCAGCCGAGGTAGGCGGCGAGGTGCTGGGCCCGGGCGTGGACCTCCTCGAGCCGGACGAGCAGTCGGGCGAGGGCCTCGGGCTCCGGCGCTGCGGCCGGCGTCGCCCGGGGCCGGCCCGGGGCGGCGGAAGCCGGCGGAGCGGGGGTCGAAGGCGCGGTCTCCGCCGGGACCGGGCCCCCGGCCCCGGGGAGCCTTTCGGCGTCTTCCCGCAGCGCGGCGAGGTCGCGCCGGAGCGCCTCCCGGAAGGCGAGGTACGCGGCGCCCCGGAATTCCGGAAACCAGCTCGTGAGATCCCAGTCGGCCTCGCGGATGCGGGGCGCGGGCGCCCCGCCCGAGGCGCGCTGCTCGGCGTCGGCCATGGCGCGCAGTCTAGGCGATCCCGCCGGCGGCCGGTCCCGCCCCGGCGGCCGCGGCCGTTCCGGGCCGGGACGCTGGTATGATGCCCCGCGGAGGACCTCCCCATGGCTTTTCCCGAGTACGCGCGCTTCGACGGGCTCGGCCTCGCCGAGCTGGTGCGGCGGAGCGAGGTCACGCCCCTCGAGCTGGTGGATGCCGCCATCGAGCGGATCGAGAAGCTCGACCCGCGGCTCAACGCCGTGGTGCACCGCGCCTTCGACGAGGCCCGCGAGGCTGCCCGCGGTCCGCTGCCGGACGGCCCCTTCCGCGGCGTTCCCTTCCTGATCAAGGACCTCGGGGCGCGCGTGGCGGGGATGCCGCGCACGAGCGGCTGCCGCTACCTGGCCGGCGAGTTCGACCGCGAGGATTCCGAGCTCGTCCGCCGCTACCGGCAGGCGGGCCTCGTCTTCCTCGGCAAGACCAACACGCCGGAGCTCGGGATCACCGGCACCACCGAATCGGCGCTCCTCGGCCCCTGCCGCAACCCCTGGAACCCGGAGCACATCGCCGGAGGCTCGAGTGGCGGGGCGGCCTCGGCGACCGCGGCGGGGATGGTGCCCGTGGCCCATGCGAGCGACGGCCTCGGCTCGATCCGCATCCCGGCGGCGTGCTGCGGCCTTTTCGGCCTGAAGGTCACCCGCGAGCGCAATCCGAGCGGGCCCGACGACCGGGACCGCGCCATCGGTTTCGCGGTGGACCACGTGGTGAGCCGGAGCGTGCGGGACAGTGCCGCGATGCTCGACGCCACCGGCTATCCCGAACCGGCCTCGCCCTACGCGCCGCCGCCGAAGGAGCGCCCCTACCTGGAGGAGGTGGGCCGGCCTCCCGGACGCCTGCGCATCGCCTATTCCGCCGAGACGCCGAGCGGACGACCCATCCACCAGGAGAACCTCCGCGCCCTCGAGGACACTGTGGCCCTCCTCGAGGAGCTCGGCCACGAGCTCGTGCCCCGCGGCCTCGAGGTCGACTACCGCGCGCTCTACCGCGCGCAGGGAGCCGTCTCCTCCTGCAATCTCGCCGCCCACTTCACCGAGCTCGAGGAGCGCATGGGCCGCCCGCCGGAGCAGGACGAGCTCGAGCCCCTCACCTGGGCCTCGCTCGGGCTCGGGAGGAGGCTCTCGGGCGAGGTGGCCCTGCGCGGGCTCCGCACCCTCCGCGCGCTGAACCGCCGGGTCCTCGCCCTCTTCGAGGACTTCGACGTCTACCTCACCCCGGTGATGGGGACGCCGCCGCCGCCCATCGGCCACATCGATCCGGTGCGCCTCGAGCCCCGGGAGGTGCAGCGCAGGCAGGCCGTCGCCTTCCCCTTCACGCCGCCTTTCAACTTCACCGGGCAGCCGGCGATGTCGGTTCCGCTCGCGTGGAGCGAGGACGGGCTTCCCCTCGGCATGCACTTCGTCGGGCGCTACGGCGACGAGGGGACCCTCTTCCGCCTCGCGGGCCAGCTCGAGGAGGCCCGTCCCTGGTGCGACCGGATCCCGCCGATCTTCGGCTGAGACGCCGCGCACGGGCCGCAGCCGGGCGAGGGCAGGCCCCGCGAGGAGCTGCTATCCGTGCGACCGGAGGAAGGCCCCCATGCCGCTTCGCTACAGCGCCAAGGAGCTCCTCCGCAGCCACCCGGACCTCCGACCCCACGTGGTGGCGGGCCACCGCCTCCACGGAGGCTTCGATCGCGAGGGTCGCTACGTCCCGCCGCGGAGTCTGGTCCGCGCGCCGGCGGTGGAGGCGTGGACCCGGGCCCTGCGGGAGCGCGGAGGAGATCTCCTGCCCGCCGACGCGAGCCTGCTCGCGGGGGTGCGCTACCCGAGCGAGGAGCAGCAGCGGCTGTTGATCCGGGAGGGCCTCGACCAGACCTTCTGGAACACGCTCACCATCACGGGCAAGATCGAGGCCCGGGGTCGCATCCTCGCGGACCTGCCCATCCCCGACCTCCAGCGCTTCGTGGCCGAGGACATCTCCGAGATGGCGGTGGGCCATCTGCACCGCGGGCTGCTGCGCGCCCACGGCCTCGACGAGGGGGGCGAGCCCGAGAAGGGGATCGGCGGGCACGACGTGATGTGGTTCGCTCTGCGCGATCTCGCCTTCGGACCGCGTGACTACCCGGATCCGGAGGTCCCCGAACGGATCTCCCGCCCCGACGATCCCCGGGGTGAGTTCCGGGAGCTTCCGACGCCCGTGGAGCAGCTCCTCTCGCTCCTCCTGAACCTCCTCATGATCGAGTTCCGGGCCGAGCTCGGCTTCCGCTTCACCGAGGAGATCCTGCGCGACCCCGATCTCTTCCCGGACCGCCGCGCCGAGGCGCTCGAGGCGGCGGAGATCGTGGGGCGCATCCGCGCGGACGAGGAGATCCACACCCGCTCGCTCCGCCTCTACCTCGGGGAGCTGCGCGAGCTCCACCTCCTCGGCCGTGACGGGCGCCGGATCCCCGGCCGCGAGGTCATCGACCCGTATTGGGAGCGCGTCGTGCACTGGGCCACCGTCGAGCAGCCCCCGCTCGCGGCGGCCCAGCAGCGCGAGATCCTGCGCGAGCGCATCCTTCGGCATCCGGAGGGGCCGAGGATCCTCGAGGCCTTCCTCGCCCGCGAGCCCGAGGACGCGCCCTAGGTGTGGCTACCGGGGGTCTTGTTCGTGCCGCCCGCGAGAGTCGCCCCTGGGGTGGGGGCGATCCCCATCCTGCTGGTCTCGGGCTTCCTGGGTTCCGGGAAGACCACGCTGGTGCGCCATCTGCTCGGGGAGGCGCGGGAGCGCGGCGAGCGGGTGGCGGTGGTGAGCAACGAGCTCGGCGAGCTCGGCATCGACGCGGCGCTTCTCGGCGAGGCCGACGCCTCGTGGGTCGAGCTCGAGGGCGGGTGCATCTGCTGCAAGCTCTCCGATGCCTTTCTCGAAACGCTGACCCGGCTGGTCACCGAGGCGCGGCCCGACCGGATCGTGGTGGAGACCTCCGGCGCGGCGCTTCCCTATGACACCCAGCTCAACTTCTACCGGGAGCCGGTGCGCGACGCCCTCGGCGAGGACCGGGTGGTGGTCGTGGTGGATGCCGCCTGCCTGGACCGCTGCCTGCGCGGGCGCAGGGATCCCGGCCCCACCTTCGTGCAGCAGGTGGAGTCGGCCGATCTGCTGCTGCTGAACAAGCTCGACCTCGTCCCCGCGTCGCGTGCGGAGCGGCTCCGCGAGGCGCTCCGGGAGATCGAGCCCGAGGCGCCCATCGTCGGCTGCGTGCGGGCGGCGGTGGAGCCGGCGCTGCTCTTTCCGCCGGAGCCGGGCGCGCTCCGGCCCCGCCCGCCGGGGGCGCGCCGCCCCCATCTGCACGAGCCGATGGAGGCCACCGAGCTGGCACTGCCCGAGGAGCTCCCCGAGGGCGAGCTCCGCGCGCACCTCGCCGGCCTCGGCGCGCTGAGGGTGAAGGGCTTCGCCCGAACCCGGGAGGGGCTTCGGCTGGTCCAGGGGGTGGGGGATCGCATCGAGCTCGAGCCGGTGCAAACCCCGCCGCCGCCCGGGCTCGTGGGGCGTCTCGTGGTGATCCGCCGGGCCCCCGCCTGATTCGCGCCCGCGCGCGGGCCCGCCCGCCCCGCGTTCGCCCGAAGGCCGGCCCGGGGCGGATCGGCGCTTCGGACCGGCGGCGGCGCCGGGGCCCCCGCTCCGCTCAAGGGCGGCCCCGCCGGGGCCGATCCAACTGCCGACGGCGGGAGGGGGCTGCCGCTGGCCGGCCTGCGCGCGGGGAGCGCCATGGACGAGGACACCATCACCGGCCCGT
>JALSIO010000149.1 GCA_026989995.1 Myxococcales bacterium | reverse complement strand
CCTTGTCGTGGATGGCGAGCTCCTTCACCTCGGCGATGGCGATCACCGGGAAGACCTTGATGAAGAGCAGGAACCACATGCTGAACCACGCGAAGCTCCCGACCAGGACCGTGAGCTCGCCCGGGCTCGGGATGTAGATGCCCCAGGCCGCGGGGACGTACTCCCGAGACAGCGAGGTGATGATGATGACGTAGCGCTCGAACCACATCCCGATGTTGATCAGCACCGAGAGCACGAAGAGGAAGGCCAGGTTGGTGCGGAGCTTCTTGAACCAGAGCAGCTGCGGGAAGACGGCATTGCAGAGGATCATGATCCAGGTCGAGCCCCAGTAGGGCCCGAAGGCGCGCAGGAAGAAGGAGGTCTGCTCGGCCTCCACCCCGCTGTACCAGGCGATGAAGTACTCCGTCCCGTAGGCGTAGCCCACGATCAGCGAGGTCAGCAGGATGAAGCGGGACATGTTCTCGAAGTGGTAGTCGGTGATGTAGGGCTCGAGCCGGAAGATCCGGCGTACCGGGATCATCACCGTGAGCACCATCGCGAAGCCCGAGAAGATGGCTCCGGCGACGAAGTAGGGGGCGAAGATGGTCGCGTGCCAGCCCGGGACGATGCTCATGGCGAAGTCCCAGGACACCACGCTGTGCACGGAGAGGACGAGCGGCGTGGCCAGCCCCGAGAGGTGCAGCACCGTGCGGTTGTGGGCCTTCCACTGACGCGAGGTTCCCTGCCAGCCGAGGGAGAGGATCCCGTAGAGGACCCTGCGCCAGCCCGTGGAGCGGTCCCGCGCGATCGCGAGGTCGGGAATCAGTCCGACGTAGAAGAAGACGATGGAGATCGTCATGTAGGTGTTGACGGCGAAGACGTCCCACAGGAGCGGGCTCTTGAAGTTCACCCAGAGTCCCCGCTGGTTCGGGTAGGGGATCAGGAAGTAGAACTTCCAGATCCGGCCGATGTGCAGCAGGGGAAAGAGCGCCGCCGTGATGACCGCGAAGACCGTCATCGCCTCGGCGCCCCGGTTGATGGCATTCCGCCACTTCGCCCGGAAGAGGTAGAGAATCGCGGAGATCAGCGTTCCCGCGTGGGCGATACCGACCCAGAATACGAAGGTGACGATGTAGACGCCCCAGAAGATGGGGTGGCGGTAGCCGAGGACGCCGAGGCCCTCCCAGGTCTGCCAGACCAGCACGCCCACGGCGGCGAGCACGCCGAGCACCGAGGCGAGAAAGAGCGTGAGCCAGTGGCGCCCGGGCGGCCGGGTCACCGCGAGGATGTCCCGGTTGATGACCGAGTCCCTCACCGGTGCGGAGGGCCGCACCAGGTCGGCCGCGGCCACGGCGGAAGGCGGCGGAGCCATGATCTATCCCTCGACCGGTCCCCGGACCACTTTCCTGAGATAGGTGATCCCGGGCCTCGTATTGAGCGCGTGGAGCGCGTGGTAGCCGCGCACCGGGTCCTGGCTGCGCTTGCGCACCTCGGAGCCCGCCTCCCGGAGGTTTCCGAAGGTGATCGCCCCGGTGGGGCAGGACTGGGCGCAGGCCGTCGTGAACTCGCCGTCGCGAAGGATCCGTCCCTCGTCCTTGGCCGGCTGCCGGGCGAGCTGGATGCGCTGGATGCAGAAGGTGCACTTCTCCATGACGCCCTGCTGGCGCACGGTGCAATCGGGATTCAGCATGAGCGTCAGATTGCCCGGCCACTCCTCCCGGGCGTAGTCCCGGTAGTTGAAGCGACGGACCTTGTAGGGGCAGTTGTTGGAGCAGTACCGCGTGCCGACGCAGCGGTTGTAGATCATGCCGTTCAGCCCCTCGTCGGCGTGGTAGGTGGCGAGCACCGGGCACACGGACTCGCAGGGGGCCGCACCGCACTGCTGACAGAGCATGGGCGTGAAGCGGACATCGGTTTCGCCGAGCTTCTCGCGGTCCGGGCGGAGATGGCGCTCGCGCCCTCCCTCGCGGTCGCCGTCCCCGATGTAGCGCTCGATCCGGATCCAGCTCATGATCCGGTTCTTCAGCACGTTCTCCTCGCCGACGACGGGGATGTTGTTCTCCACGTAGCAGGCGGCCACACAGGCGTTGCAACCGGTGCACCGGTCGAGGTCGATGCTCATGCCCCAGCGGTAGGGGCTCGATTCGTGGGCATCGTCCGCGGGGTCGTAGGGGGTCAGGACCTCGTGGTGGACGCCCCCCTCGTGGGAGGCCCGACCGTGATCGCCGTCCCCGTGCCCTGCCTCCGGGACCGGTGGCGTCCCGTGGTCCCCGCCGAGGGCGGTAAGCGGCACGGCCAGACCGAGTGAGCGGCCGCGCTGGTTGTCCGACGCCTGCACGAAGGGAAGGCGCCGGAAGCCTCCCGTCGGCGTCACCCGCGCCCGGGCCGTGAGCCAGGCCCGGCCTCCGGACTCGTCGGTCGCCTGGGGCAGGATCGAGATCACGCTGGCGCCCCGGGCCACCCCGGGCTCTCCATCCTTCTCGCGCGAGGCGTAGAAGCCCACCGTGTGGCCCTGGCCGATGGGCACCGCGATCACGTCGTCGCGGATGCCCCCCCGCGGGAGGGCCGGCAGCTCGATGCTCCCCGCCACCGTCTCGATCCGGAGCAGATCGCCCGTCTCCACGCCCAGGCGCTCCGCGGTCGCGTGCGAGAGCTCGGCCCAGGCCTCCCAGGCCACCTTCACCACCGGATCGCCGATCTCCTGCATCCAGGGAAGCGCGGCCCCGCTGCCGTCGGTGAACTGCGGCGTGGGGAAGGCCAGCAGCACGAACTCGCCGTCGCCCTCGAGCAGCGGCTCGGCCACCTCGAGGCGCGCCGCCTCCGGGCGAAGCGACACCGCGAGGGAGCCCGTCTCGCGGAACTCGCCGCCGCGGATCAGCGCCTCCCGGAAGTCGGTGTCCGCCCAGGCCGCCTCGAGGACCTGCCGGAAGCTGCCGGAGGGCAGCCGAGCTGCGACCTCCGGCCCGAGCGCGCGGCCGAGATCGAGAAGAAGGTCGCCGAGCGCGCGGGTGTCCTTGAGCGGCCGGATGGTGGGCTGGACGAGGGAGCGGATGCCGGCCCGCGGCGAGGCGTCCCCCCAGGACTCCATCCGGGTGTGGTCGGGAAGCACGAGGTGCGCCCGCTCGGTGGTCTCGTCCCGCAGCGGCGAGGTCGCGACCACGAAGGGCACCTGCGCGAGCGCCTCCTGGAAGCGGGAGGCCTCGGGCAGGGAGTACACGGGGTTGGAGTCGTGGATGAGCAGGACCTCGACCTGTCCCGCGTTCATCGCATCGATGAGGGCGAGCACCTCCCGATAGCGCGAGCGGTTGCGCCGCGGCTCCGCCGGCTGGATCCGGACCGACTTCCCGACCGCGCCGAGGGCGGCATCGAGCACGAGGACGGCGCCGGCCGTGGCGGTCGCGCGCCGGCTCGCGAGCCCCGGCCCGGGCGGAAGGGCCACGGCGCTCCGCGCCCGGGCCGCCGCCCGACCGAGGCGCTCGATCACCTCGGCGCGCACGCCGGTGCGGGCCGCCGCGGAGTCCGCGTCGAAGGGAGCGAGCACCGAGCGGAGCTCCGACGGCCCGCCGCGCTCGGCCACCACGACCCGCGCAATGGCCAGGGCCAGGATGCCCTCGGTGCCGGGACGCGCGGCGATCCACTCGTCGGAGTTGGCCGCCGTGAGCGTCATCCGCGGGGCGATGGCCACGAGCCGCGCGCCTCCGTCCGGATGCGCAGCCACGTCGCGCGCCTCGGCGAGCTGCCGTGCGTGCTCGGTGGGCGAGAGCCCGGCGCCGAGCAGGTCGCCGCCGAAATCGAGGACCAGGTCGGCGCCGGAGAGGTCGAAGACCGGCTCGCTGGCCACGCCGAAGACGCGGCGCGTCGCCTCCACCAGCGACTCCCGGGAGAAGGGCTCGTAGACCACGCGCCCGCCGGCTCCGACGGCCGAGACGAAGCGGTCGAGCAGTGCGTCGAGCGTCGGCCCCACCTCGCCCCCGAGGACGAAGGTGCCCGATCCCGCCTCCCGCACGCGCTCCGCGAGGACATCGAGGGCCCGCTCCCAGGAGACGGGCGCGAGCTCGCCGTCGTCTCCGCGGAGCATGGGGCCTTCGTAGCGGTCCGGGTGGTAGGTGCGCGCGAAGCCCACCTGGCCCCGGGCGCAAAGACGCCCGCGGTTGACGGGGTGCTCGGGGTTTCCCTCGAGCTTGATCGGCCGGCCCTCCCGGGTGCGCACGTGGAGCCCGCACCCCGCCGGGCACTCGCCGCAGGTCGAGGCGTAGGTCACGGGGATGCCCGGGGTGATCTCCTCCGGCTGCACCACATAGGGGATCAGCTTCTCCACCGGCTCGGAGCAGCCGGCGGCGGCAGCAGCGCCGGCTCCCACACCCACGAGCTTGAGGAAATCGCGACGGTCGATCTCGGGCATTGGCGCTTTCCGGCCCTTCGCCTAGTAGTGGCAGGTGAGGCAGTCCTGGGACGCCCCGTTCTCCCGATGGCACTTGATGCACCACCCCATCTCGAGCTTCTTCGTGGGCAGGCCGTAGATCCACCACTTCGTGTCGGGCACGAGGTAGACCTTGTGCATCTCCTCCACCGGACCGTGGCAGGTCTGACAGGCCACCCCGGCCTGCACGTGGCGGTTGTGGCGGAACTTCACGTGCTCGGGGAGCCGATGGATCTGGATCCACTCGATGGGCTCGCCCTGCTCCCAGGCCTGCTTGAGCTTCTCCACCCCCTCGAGACCGGCCCCGACGTGGGCGTGGCAGCCCATGCAGACCTCGACCGAGGGCACACCGGCCACCCGGGAGCGATCCGTTCCGGTGTGGCAGTAGAGGCAGTCGATCTCGTAGGTGCCGGCGTGCAGGGCGTGGCTGAAGGGAATCGGCTGCACCGGCCCCGGCGCGGAGGGATCCGAAGCGAGCTCCTCGGCCTTCCGCGCCTCCTCGGAGGGCGGCGCCTGGGCCGCCACAGGGCCCGCGCCCGGGAGCGCCACCACCCACGCCGCCGCTGCGGCAGCCGCCAGAACCGGAAACAGGAAGCGTCGCCCGCGGCGCATCCAGGTCATCGGATCCCTGGCCCCCTGGACCCTGCGGACCGCCGCGTCGACCCCCGCTCTCCCTTCCGGG
>JALSIO010000148.1 GCA_026989995.1 Myxococcales bacterium | reverse complement strand
GACCTCTTCGCGCGGGAGAGCCTGGAACCCGGCAGCGTCCGCCCGCAGGGCAACCGGAGCCCGCGGGGCGCGCCCTGGGGCGTCTACCCGTGCGCGGGCGAGGACGAGTGGTGCGTGATCAACGTGTGCTCGGACGAGGAGTGGCAGCGCCTTCGCAAGGTGCTCGGCGAACCCGCCTGGGCCCTCGACCCGGCCCTCGACACCCGCGAGGGACGCCTCGCGGCGGCGGACGAGATCGACGCGGAGCTCCTCCGGTTCACCGCGGAGCAGGAGCCGCGGGCGCTCATGGAGAGGTTGCAGGCGGCCGGCATCCCGGCGGGGCTGGCCGCGCATCCGGCCCACCACCTCTCCGATCCCCAGTTCGCCCACCGCGGCTTCCTGCGGCTGGTGGTGCAGCCGGACTACGAGGCCCTGCTCACCGAGGGCCCGCCCTTCCGCGGCAGCCGGCTCCCGCCTGGAATCGAGGAGCCCGCGCCCGCCCTCGGCGAGCACACGCGGGAGATCGCGGCCGCGCTCCTCGGCCTGGGCCCGGAGGAGGTGGAGCGCCTCGTCGCCGAGGGCGTTCTCGAGGATCCGCCGCAGCGCTTCGAGCTCACCTAGAAGACCGGAGGCGGCCCGCCCCGTGCTTGCGGGGCGCGAGGGGCTGGGACAGGCTTGGCGGGACGGCCGCCGTCGGGAGGGCGGGATCCATCGGCCCCGCCGCACCCCGGACGCGGTCGGGGCGTCGTCGGCGGTGCCGGCACCCGCGGTCGCCGGTGCGGTGCCGGGAGGTTCGATGCCCTGGAGCGATCGCAGCTTCTTCGACCTCTACGGGCAGAACTTCGTCCGCGTGGCCGTCGCCGTCCCGCGGGTCTCGATCGCCGACCCGGAGCGGAACGCCACGGAGGTGGGCGGGCTCCTGCGTCGGGCCGCCGAGGACGGAGCGGCGCTCCTGCTCCTTCCCGAGCTCGTGCTCTCCGGCTACTCGATCGACGACCTCCACCAGCAGGAGGCGCTGCAGCGCGCCGTGCTCGGCGCCCTCGAGGGGGTCGTGGCGGAGACGCGCGAGTGCTCCACCCTGCTGATCGCGGGCGCGCCGCTGCGCTTCGACGGGCGCCTCTTCAACTGCGCGGTGGTGGCCGCGGGAGGTCGCGTCCTCGGCGTCGTTCCCAAGAGCTACCTGCCGAACTACCGCGAGTTCTACGAGAAGCGCCAGTTCGCCGCCGCCCGGGACGCCGTTTCTGCCGAGGTCGAGCTTCTCGGAGTGCGGGTCCCCTTCGGGCCCGATCTGCTCTTCCGCTGCCGGGAGAACGCCGATTTCGCCGTGCACGTGGAGATCTGCGAGGACCTCTGGGTGCCGGTTCCGCCGTCGACCTTCGCGGCGCTGCGCGGTGCCACGGTGCTGGCGAACCTCTCGGCCTCCAACGTGACCATCGCGAAGGCCGACTACCGGCGGCAGCTCTGCGCCGGGCAGTCGGCGCGGTGCATCGCCGCCTACCTCTACGCCGCCGCCGGGCCGGGGGAGTCCACCACCGACCTCGCCTGGGACGGCCACGGGATGATCTACGAGGACGGTGAGCGCCTCGCCGAGGCCGAGCGCTTCGCCTCCGAGACCACGCTGCTCTCGGCCGATGTGGATCTCGACCGGCTGGTACAGGACCGGATGCGGATGACGAGCTTCCAGGACTGCGCCGCCGACCACCGGGAGCGGGTGGCGTCCTTCCGGGACGTGCCCTTCTCCTTCCGCCCGCCGGAGCGGGAGGTGGCACTTCGGAGGCCCGTGGAGCGCCGCCCTTTCGTCCCGACCGGACGTGAGGCCCGGGCGGAGCGCTGCGCCGAGGCCTACCGGATCCAGGTGGCGGGGCTCGAGCAGCGGCTCCGGGCCACCGGCATCGAGCGCGTGGTGATCGGCGTCTCGGGTGGGCTCGACTCGGCGCACGCGCTGCTGGTGTGCGCCCGGACCATGGATCGGCTGGGTCTTCCGCGGACGAACGTGCTCGCCTGCACCATGCCGGGATTCGCGACCTCCAAGCGGACCCGCGAGAACGCCCTCGCCCTCATGGCCGCCCTCGGCGTGCGCGGGGAGGAGATCGACATCCGGCCCGCCTGCGAGCAGATGCTCCGGGACATCGGGCACCCCTTCGCCCGGGGCGAGAAGGTCTTCGACGTCACCTTCGAGAACGTGCAGGCCGGCGAGCGGACCAGCCACCTCTTCCGCCTCGCCAACCTCCACGGCGCCCTGGTGGTCGGCACCGGGGACCTGAGCGAGCTCGCCCTCGGCTGGTGCACCTACGGCGTCGGGGACCACATGTCCCACTACCACGTGAACGCCTCGGTCCCGAAGACCCTGATCCGCCACCTCATCGAATGGACCGCCGATTCGGGCGAGGCGGGCCCCGAAGCCGCCGTCGTGCTGCGGAGCATCCTCGCCACCGAGATCAGCCCCGAGCTCGTGCCGGGGGAGGACGCCTCCCGCCCGGCCCAGCGCACCGAGGAGATCGTGGGTCCCTTCGACCTGCACGATTTCAGCCTCTACTACCTCTCCCGGCGCGGCTACCTCCCGTCGAAGGTCGCCTTCCTGGCCCACCACGCCTGGTCCCTGCAGGCCGAGGGCGAGCTCCGCTACGGGCTCGACGAGATCCTGCACTGGCTTCGGGCCTTCCTGGACCGCTTCTTCCGTCAGAGCCAGTTCAAGCGTTCGGCCCTTCCGAACGGCCCCAAGGTGGGCTCCGGCGGCTCGCTCTCGCCGCGGGGCGACTGGCGCGCCCCCTCGGATTCGGGGGCCGCGCCCTGGCTGGCCGAACTCGACCGGGCCCTCGCCTGGATCCGGCGCTCCCGCCCGGCGGCTCGGGGCCCGGAGGAGGGGCGATGAGGAGCCACTTCCGGGTGCCGACCCACGAGGCGCAGCAGTGCATCGACATCACCAGCGAGGTGTCGGAGATCGTCCGGCGCTCGGGCGTGCGCAGCGGCTTGTGCCATGTGATGGTGCTGCACGCGACCGCGGCCATCGCGGTGAACGAGAACGACGATCCGAACATCGGCGTGGACCTCGTCGACGCCCTCGGGCGCGCGGTTCCCACGCGCGGCGGCTGGCTCCACGACCGCGTCGACGGCAATGCCCACGCCCACATCAAGGCCGCGCTCGTCGGGCCCTCCGAGACCCTCGCCATCCGGGAAGGCGAGCTCGAGCTCGGCACCTGGCAGGGCCTCATGCTGCTCGAGTTCGACGGCCCGCGACGCAGCCGGACCGTCTCGGTGACCATCGTGCCGGACGCCCACGGCGTCGGAGGCCGCTTCGATCCGCCTCCGGGCCCGGGCCGGGATGGAGGGATCCCATGAAGATCGCCGCGCTCGCCCTGCTCGCCTACGTGGCCCTCGTCGGAACCTTCGAGGGCCTGATCGGGGTCGCGCAGCCGAGGACGGGGGAGACCCTGACCATCACGACCTTCGATCCGGACGGAACGCCGCACGAGCGGGTGGTCTCCCGCCTCGAGTCGGCAGGCAGGCTCTACGTCGCCGCCAACCACTGGCCCAGGGCGTGGTACCGCAGGGCCCTCGAGAACCCGCGGGTCCGGGTGACCGTCGACGGGGACACGCGCGAGTACCTCGCGGTGCCGGTCACGGAGGAGGAGCGGGAGCGCCTCGAGCGGGAGCACGGGCTCGGCCCGGTGTTCCGCTTCCTCACCGGCTTTCCGCCCCGCCGCTTCCTTCGCCTCGATCCGGCTCCCCCGCCCTCCGCCCCGACGCCGTAGCCGGCGGAAGGGGCGGGCAGCCCGCGGGGGGGGCGGGCGCGGCTGGCGGGGGCCGCAGCACGGACGCCCGGCTCAGGGACAGAAGGCCGTCGAGCAGAGATTCGGGGCGAGCCGCGTCGGTGCGGTGCCGAAGATCACGTCGGTCAAGTTCGAGGAGAGCGCGTTTCTCCCCCAGCCCGCGGGCGTGTTGAAGCGGATGCCCACGGCGTTCTTGCTTATCTGGTTGTCGACGATGAGCGGCGCCCGGACCGAGAGTCCCCCGAGCCCCTCGGTCTCGATGCCCTCCTGGAGGTTGCCGAGTACCAGATTGCCGCTGGCGATCCCGCCCCGCAGGACGATCCCCCGGCCGTTCTGGACGATCTGGCTGTTCCGTACGGCGATGGCATCCGCCTCGAGCAATGCGCGGACGCCGTCCCCGGCGTTGACCGCCACGACGCTTCGGTCGAGCGAGGATCCGCGCCCCATCAGGATCCCGTCGCCGTTCGATTCCACGCGAAGATCCTCGAGACGGTTGCCCTCGCCCGTCATGATGCCGATGCCGGGGAAGCCGTCGACGACGCCGCCCCGGATCACCGCGTAGTCGCCGGTCGAGATGCCGACGCCGTTGGCGCCGCCGCAGCGTTCCGGCGGCGGCGGGAACTGCAGGCTGAAACAGCGCACCCGAAAGCCGTTCAGGTCGAGGGTCACGCGGTCGGCCGTGATCTCGATTCCCCCGCTGGTCCGCGGCTTGAGGTCGCTCGTGAGCACGTAGCTCCCGGAGACGCTCAGCGTCACCGGGTAGCCGGGCGCGTCGCCCGGCGTCACCCCGCCCACGAGCGCCCGGTCATGGCTGATCTCGATCACGCCGTCCACCGCGAGGGCCCGGTGCGCCCCGAGCAGGGCGACCGCCGCCGCGAGGACCAGCGCAGGCTGGCAGATCCTACGCATGGTTCACGCATCCTCCGTGCCCATCACCCGCGCCGCCGATGCCGGGGGAGGGGAAGATGGGGATCCGTCCCGCGCGGCGGCGCCCATCCGGGCACCGATGAGTGTCCCCGGCAGGCGCCCCCGTGACGGGTGGTCGTCGCAGGCACCCACCCCGGCCGCCGCCGGGAGCGCGGAGCCGGCTGCTCTCGCCCGCTGCCCCGGATGGGCGTGGCGACGGCGTCCCGCCATATCCTCTCCACGGCCCCCTTCCCCGGTGGGGGCAGCCTCGAGCGCGGGGCGGCGGATGCCGGCCGCCTGAAGGTCGGCGGGGGGTGTGTGTCCGGCCGCCGTGCGAACTGCCCTCGAGGCGGAAGCCCGCCTCGGGGAGGACCGCTCCGGGGATGCCCGTGCCGGCGAGGCCGGTTGGGCAGAGGTGGGCCGGGCCACGTGCGAACGACCGCGTTCGCTCCCGGTTCCC
>JALSIO010000147.1 GCA_026989995.1 Myxococcales bacterium | reverse complement strand
AGCGGAGCCGGGGGGGCGATGGCGTCGGAGAGGATCCGCGACCTGCTCGCGCGCGAGCGGGCCGGGGGCGAGGTGATCGTCGAGGGCTGGCTGCGCACGGCGCGCCACGCCAAGGGGCGAAGCTTCCTCGATCTCGTGGACGGCTCGTGTGGATCCGGCCTCCAGGTCGTGGCGGAGGAGGATCTTGCCGGCTACGAACAGGAGATCCGCCCCCTGCGCACCGGCGCTGCGGTTCGGGTTCGCGGGGAGCTCGTGGACTCCCCGGGGCGTGGACAGCGCTACGAGGTGCGGGCCCGGGAGGTCGAGGTGGTCGGCCCGGCCGGGCCGGACTACCCGCTGCAGAAGAAGCGCCACTCCTTCGAGTTCCTGCGGACCATCGCGCACCTCCGGCCGCGCACGAACACCCTCGGCGCGGTGTTCCGGGTCCGCAACGCTGCCGCCATGGCCATCCACCAGTGGTTCCAGGAGCGCGGCTTCCTCTGGCTCCACACCCCGATCATCACGACCTCCGATGCCGAGGGCGCCGGCGAGATGTTTCGCGTGACGACCCTCGACCTCGGCGAGCCGCCGCGGGATCCGGAGGGCCGCGTCGACGAGCGGGCCGACTTCTTCGGCCGACCGGCGCATCTGACCGTCTCCGGCCAGCTCGAGGCCGAGATCGGCGCGCTCTCCCACGGCCGGGTCTACGCCTTCGGCCCCACCTTCCGGGCGGAGAACTCGAATACCGCCCGCCACCTCGCGGAGTTCTGGATGGTGGAGCCCGAGATGGCCTTCCTCGAGCTCGACGGCCTCATGGACCTCGCCGAGTCCTTCCTCCGCGACCTCATGGGGCGGCTGCTGGAGGAGTGCGCCGAGGACCTCGCCCTCTTCGACCAGCGGATCGCGCCGGGGCTGCTCGCACGGCTCGAGGAGGTGGCCTCGAAGCCCTTCGCCCGCGTGGCCTACGGCGAGGCCGTGGAGATCCTCGCCCGCAGCGGCCGCCGCTTCGAGCACGAGGTCGCCCTCGGGGCGGACCTCAAGACCGAACACGAACGCCACCTCTGCGAGGAGCACTTCCGGGGTCCGGTGATCGTCCACGACTACCCGGCGGCGATCAAGGCCTTCTACATGTACCTGAACGACGACGGACGAACCGTGCGGGCCATGGACGTCCTGGTGCCGGGGGTGGGCGAGATCATCGGCGGCTCGCAGCGCGAGCACCGCCACGACGTGCTGCTCGACCGGATGCGCGCCTGTGGCCTCGATCCGGAGACCTACTGGTGGTACCTGGAGCTCCGGCGCTTCGGATCGGTGCCCCATGCCGGCTTCGGGCTCGGCTTCGAGCGCTTCGTGCAGTACCTGACCGGAATGGCGAACATCCGCGACGTGATCCCCTTCCCCCGGGTTCCGGGCTTCGCGGAGTTCTGAGGGGCCTGCGCACCGTCGGGCGGCGGCGCAGCCGGACGCCGGGCCGCCTACTTCTTCTTCCAGGCGCCCGAAGCATCCCGCACGAAGCGACCGGCCGGTTCGCGTGCCACGGCCTTCTGCCCCGCGATGGCGGCCACCTGCTCCGCGGTGGCCCCGGTTCGCGCGGCGATCTCTGCGAAGCGCTCGCGGCGCTTGCGGTTGATCTCCTCCATCACGGCCCGGGCCCAGTCCGGGGCGTCGGCGCGCACGAGGCCGAGGTAGCCGTCGATCTGTTCGCCGAGGTATCCGGCGTCCTTGGCCTCGTCGAGGCGGTCGGCGGCCGCGCGCCCGGCGGCGAGGGTGGAGAGCAGGAGGATTGCCAGGGCGATCGCCGCGGTGGCGCGGGTGCGCGGGCTTCGGAACTCGGGGCGGGTCTTCATGGTGGTTCCTCGGGCTAGTAGAGGCTCTCGTCGGCGAGCAGGGCCTCGACCTCGCGGTCGACCTTGACGCGGACCTCCTGCTCGATCTTCACGTTGACGTTGAGCTCGATCGGCTTGTCCGGCGCCTCCACCTTGACGGTGTGGGTGGTGCAGGCGGAGCACAGCAGGAGCCCCATGGCGAGTGTGGTGGCGCGTCTCATCCTCTCCTCGCTCCCCGGGGCCGGGCGGGGGAACGTCCCGGCCGGCACGGTGCAGACCGGAGGCGGCCGCGAGCTTGGACGCGCGCGCGCCCCCGGCGATTCGGAAGGCGGAGGTTCGGCGGGCCCGCCCGGAGCCGGCCGGGCGACCCTCGCGATCACCTCCGGGGCTCAGCGCACCTCGAGCTTCCGCTCGAGCTGGTCGCGGAGACGATAGCCGGTCGTCCCCGCGTGGATCAGATCCAGGAAGCGCCCCGAGAGGTTCAGGCCCACCTTGAACGCCGTGCCCCCGTAGACGTCCGGATTCCGCCCCTGGACCTCGAGTCGGATGCGGAGCTCGCCGGTGACGGGGCCGTCCACCAGGATGCGGAGCGTCTCGTAGTGGAGGTTCTCGAGGGCCGCCCGCGCGAGCTCGGTCCCGCTGGCCGGCCCCGTGATGGGGCCCAGCCCCCCGCCGACCCGGTAGCGGAGCACTCCACCCGGGGGAAGGGCGTGCAGCTCGCCCTGCTCGATCCAGAGCTCCCCCTTGCGCAGGACGAGCGGGAGCGCACCGATCACCGTTCCGGTGAGCTCGACGGCATCGATCCCGAGCTCGTCGAGGAGCTGTTCGAGGTCCAGGTTCCGGACGTTCAGCACCAGGCGCGGTTCCGGGGACTCGAGGTCCACGACTCCGGCACTGGCGAGCTGCCCCCCCCCGAGGCCCGCCTCGAAGGCCTCGAGGACCACCCGCCGATCGCGCTGGAGCTCGAAGCGGATCCGCGGAGCGCCGAGTCGGAGCCCGCCCACCGTCGCCGACGCGGCCCGGACCTCCTGGCCCGGGGGGGTCACCGGCGGCAGGAGCGACGCCAGGACCACCCGGCCTTCGAGGCCTTCGACCTCGCCGGCCGGACCGATGAGATCGAGATCCTCGAGGGCGATCTCACCACGGCCGGCGAGCCCGGAGCCGGCCGACCAGGCGAGCTCGGCCCGCGCCTCGAGTCCGCCGCGGGCGCGGGCGATCGCCGCCGCGAGCGGGGGCAGGATGGCGGCGGGGCCCGCCCCCTCCTCCCGGAACTGCAGCGGCCCGATCCTCACCGTGGCGGTGCCCCGCCCATCCCGCAGGCGGTGCCAGCCGCGCACCTCGGTGCGCAGCGGATGCCCCCGTCCATCGATCCGGCCGTGGAAGGCGACCTTCCCGGCCGGGTCGGGTTCGAGCCGGAGATCGACCCGCCCGGCCACGGGCCCGAAGCGCCTGGCCGGGCGCAGGTCGCGCACGGTGGCTGCCGAGAGCCTCGCCTCCACCACCCCGCCTGCCTCGGGAATCTCCACGGCCAGGCCGAGGCCTTCGGCGCGTACCCCCAGGCCCTCCGCCCGGAGCGCGCCGCCGGAGCCGCGGATGCGGCCGCGAACGAGCCCGCCTCCCTCGCCGGTGAGCTCTGCTTCGAGACCCGGGAGCCTGCCCCGAAGCGGGCCCGTCGGGCCGGCCACCGCGCTTCCGGGGTCGAGACCGAGCTCCACGGGATCCGTGCGCCAGGTCGAGGTCCAGCGGATGGTTCCTCCCGGTCCGGTTCCGAGCGTGAGCAGCGGACCCGCGCCGGGGCGGACGGTCACCGCCAGGGGGCGGGTCGTCTGCAGCCGGCCGGCTGCGCGGACCCCGGCGGCCGAGATCCGGGCGGGCTCGAGCAGGCGCAGCGCCCGGGGGAGCCCTCGGCCCTCGGCGAGGGCGATCCCCACGTGTGCCTCGGCCCGGAGACGGCGCAGGGCGACGCCGCCGGCCTCCGCCTCGTCCCCGGCCGCGCCGATCCGGAGCCGGGCGGGAGCCCCGGATGGCGGGGATCCCCCGGGGCCGCCGTCCGGGTCGAACGTACCCGCGAGTCCCACCGCCACCGCGCGGGCCGCCCCGCCGGCGGGGGTGCGGAGATGCTCCACCAGGATCGCCGCCACCCCCGACGCCCGGAGCGCGCCGCCGGGGACACGCCCTCCCCGGAGGTGGATCCAACCGGGCCCGAGCCGAAGCTCCGAGAGCCCGAGGGCTCCGGCGATCGCGTCGGGAACCCTCCCTCCGTCGAAGCCGATCCAGGCGAGGGCGCGTTCCTCCGGGCTGCCGGAACCCCCGGCCGCGCCCGTGCCGTCCCCGGTGCGTGGCGGGGGTCGCCGCAGCTCCATGCCCGCCAGCATCCCGCCCGGACCGCGCAGCGCGGCCCGAGCGGCGAGGCCGCCGCTCGGGAGGCGTGCCGCCTCGATCCGACCGGTTCCGGCGCCGAGCGCGTGCTCGTACGAGAACTCGATGCGCGCCACGGCCCGCCCGTCCGGGGCACGCCGGAAGTCGCTCCGAAAGGGCGCCACCACGGGTTCGGCCGGCGTTTCGAGGAGGAGCTCGCCGTCCTCGACCCGCCCGACGAGGGCGAGGACCGCCGGGGCGGAAGCGTCCGACGAGCCCTCCCCATAGAGCAGCGGGTCGAGCGACCCGAAATGCGCGCCCGAGGCGTCCACCCGCCCGCGCACGCGCAGCCCCTCGACCGCGAGCCGGCCGAGGTCCCGCCGGAGAAGCCCGCGCAGCGAGGGCTCGAGGCGGAGGTGCCGGATCTCGAGATCCGGCTGGGGAGCCTCCGGCGCGCCGACGGCGAGATCCCGCAGCTCGAGGCCGCGCCGGCCGAGGGTCACCGGCCCGAGCGAGCGGACCGGCACCCCCGCAGCACCGAGTCCGGCCCGGACGACCCGCTCGAGCAGCGCTCCGGGCCCCCCGGTGCCGACGAGCACCGCGCCTGCGGCGGCCGCGGCGACCGCGACGGCGAGGACGAGCCGGCGGAGCATCAGGGGGCGGCACCCGTCGCGGCCCGCCGGGGCCGGGGGGCGGGCCGGGCCGGGGTCTCGCGCGGCCGCGAGGGGAGGGCGGCGGCAGGGTCCGCGATGGCACCGGCCCGGGGCGTCATGCGAGGAGGCTAGGTCATGCCCGCCCGGCCGGCGGGCATGCCGGGCCCCGCGGGGGCACTCCACCGAGCGATGAAATCGACATTGATTTTCATTTTCCTCGCGGCTAGGATCCGGGGGCTCGGCCGGCGGCCTGCCGGCGCGGTGGGCCGGATGCCGGTCCGCGTCCTTCCCGCGCGATGAGGGCC
>JALSIO010000146.1 GCA_026989995.1 Myxococcales bacterium | reverse complement strand
TGGCGGACGTATCGGTCGTGATGCCGTCACCCCCGTTGCCGACCGCCATGCAGCCGCTCACGATGGCGTCGCGGCCGACCTCGATGCCGTGACCGCCGTTCGCCCGCGCCTTCACGTCCTGGAGGACCGACTGGCGCCCGGCCACGATGCCCTGCTGCGCGCTTCCGGTGACGTCCGTCCGCCGCACGGTGCAGCCTTCCCCACAGACGATGCCGGGCCCTTCCGCCCAGCCTTCGACGGTGCTGTCGGCGATGTGCGCCTCGTTCCCGGCCTCGATTCCGACGCCGGCGCCGAGTTGGAAGTTCGCGCCGAAACCGCGGAGGGTCGAGCGCGCCACGAAGCAGTGGTCGCCGCAGCGGATCCCGACCAGACCGCGCCGGATGAACGTGTCGATGACCTGCAGGCCCTCGCCCGTCGCCTCGATGGCGATCCCGTCGCTGTTGCCCACGAAGTCGACGTTTCGGACCTGGCACTGGTTGCAGCGGATGCCATTGCGCGAATCCACCTGGAGATCCTCGAACCGGACCGGCGAGCGGAAGTCCACGGCGCTGGCATCGAGGGCGAGGCCGAAGCCGCTGATGCGTCCGCCGTGCACCCAGAGATCGCCGCTGGAGTTGGTCATGACGATTCCGGTCCCGCTGGAGCTGGATTGCCGGAGCTGGAAGCCGTTGAGGTCGATCGTCGCCGCGTCGGGCTGGTTTCCGACGATCTCGATTCCGTTCGTCCCGGGGGGCACGAGGAGATCGCTGGTGAGCCGGTAGCTCCCCTGGCGCAG
This sequence comes from Myxococcales bacterium, assembly GCA_026989995.1. Lineage (GTDB taxonomy): Bacteria > Myxococcota_A > UBA9160 > UBA9160 > JALSIO01 > JALSIO01. The sequence continues at coordinate 4,400 of JALSIO010000146.1, read as the reverse complement.
GGTCACCGGGAATCCCGGCGGGTCGCCGGGGCCCGCGCCCGCCAGCGCGCGGGCCTGGTTGATCTCCACGACGCCGTCGCCCGCCGAGGCCGCGAGCGGCGCGAGGAGGGCCACGAGCGCGAGGGCCGAGATCCAGGGTTTCGCGAGCCGCACGATTCTGGGCGCCTCACCGGCGTCCCGATGGCCGAGCGCGGAGCCCCGCCAGGAGCAGGGCCGCCCCGGCAAGCGAGCAGAGGAGCTGGATCCGGCGCATGGAACCTCCGAGGCCTCGAGCTTGACCCATCGAGCCGATCCGACGCGATCGCCCGATCGGGCGATGCGGGGCTCGGATACCCTGTCGCCCATGGCGCTCCGGGTGCTGGCGATCCTGTGGCTCCTGACCTTCTGCCAGGGGGCCGGCGCTGCGGAGGCGATCCTGCGCGTCGAGCGTGCCCAGGTCGTGGAGGTCGCGGGGTCCGATGCGCCGCCGGACGACGCCGACTGGTTGCCGGTCGATCTCCCCCACCGCTGGGCCGGGCCTTCCGACGGTGCCCCGGCCGATCGCTGGTATCGCTTCGAGGTCTCTCCGCGGCTCCGCCCTGGGGAGCTCTGTGGCGTGCTGGTTCCCGACCTCGCGATGAACGGGGTCGTCTACTGGAACGGCATCCAGGTCGGCGACGGCGGCCGGCTGACGCCTCCGATCTCGCAGAACTTCCACTCGCCGCTGTACTTCCGGGTCCCTTCGGCCCTGGTGCAGGAGGGCGTGAACGAGGTCCAGATCCGGGTCGTGGCGGCACCCCACTTCTACGGCTGGCTGGGCCCGGTCGAGATCGGAGCGGATGCCGTGCTCTCCGAGCGCTTCGCGCGGCAGCGGCTGTGGCGGCGGACGGCGCCCCTGGCGACGACCGTGCTCGGAGGCGTGATCGTCGCGCTGGCCGGGTCCTTCTGGCTCGCCTCTCGCGAGCCGCTCTACGCCTGGTTCGCCCTGTCGGTCGCGAGCTCGACCTTCGCCGGGCTGAACCTGCACGTTCGCGACCTGCCGGTGCCGACCCAGGTCTGGGCCCGGGCGATCCAGGCCGGTGTGGCCCTCTCGCCGGTCTTCCTGGTCTTCTTCGCCCATCGGCTCGCCGGCGTCCGGCGGCCCGGCGCCGAGCGGGGGCTCGCCGGGCTGGGCCTCTGCATCCTGCTCGGAGCTCTCGTTCTTCCCTCCCGCTGGGTCCTGCCCGTGTTCACCGGTCTCCACGTCGTGAGCCTGGGGGTCGGTCTCTACGCCGTCGGCGTGATGGCGGCGCATCTGGCCCGGTCGGGACGAGGGGAGCTCCGGCTGCTGGCCGCGACCGGCGCCGTCCTGCTGCTGATCGCGGGTCACGACACGGCCGTGCAGTTCGGAGACCGGGAAGGCGCACCTCGCTACGGCAACGCGCTGGCCCTCCCGACGCTGTTCCTGGGCTTCGGGAGCCTCGTGACCTTCCGCTTCGTCCGCGCCTTCCGCCGGGTGGAGCGGCAGAACGAGGAGCTCGAGGAGCGGGTCCGGGACAAGCACGAGGAGCTGGAGGCGCAGTTCGTGCGGCTGCGCGGCCTGGAGGGCGAGCGCGCCCGGAACGCGGAGCGGGAGCGGATCATGCGGGAGATGCACGACGGGCTGGGGGGTCGCCTGGTCGAGACGCTCTCGGTCGTCGAGGATGGGGGCGCGAGTCGGGCGGAGATCGCCTCCTCCCTCCGCGGAGCCCTGGACGAGATGCGCCTGCTGATCGACTCGCTGGATCCCCTCGTGCAGGACCTTCCGACCCTGCTCGCAACGATCCGGAACCGTCTGGAGCCCAGCCTGCGACGTCGCGGCATCGAGCTGGCCTGGGCCGTCGATCCGCTTCCGACGCTCGACCGATGGGCGCCCGGGGAGCTGCTCCACGTCATGCGGATCGTCCAGGAGGCGTTGACGAACGTGCTTCGCCACGCGGGCGCCCGACGTGTCACCCTGTCGGCGCGCCTCACCGAGGCCGGCGTCCGCATCGAGATCGCCGACGACGGCCAGGGGATCCACGGGGCCGCCGCGGGCGGACGAGGCCTGCGCAACATGCGGGAGCGGGCTCGCGCCCTGGGAGGCTCCCTGGAGATCCGATCGGATCCCCGCGGCACGACCGTCTGCCTCGAGGTTCCGGCGCAGCTGGATCCGCGAACGGCGGCGGGCGCCGCTACTCCGTGACGCTGATCAGGCCTCGACGGGCCGCCTGGTAGACGGCCTCCCCGCGCGACGTGACCTCCAGCTTCTCGTAGATGTGGCGTACGTGGGTCTTCACCGTGTGAGGTGAGAGACCGAGGAGGCGGGCGATCTCGGGGGAGGAGAAGCCGCGGGCGACCAGGTCGAGCACCTCCCGCTCGCGCGGGGACAGGTCGTTGTCCTCGGGGCTCTTGGGGGCATGGAAGCGGCGGAGCACGTGCCGGGCGATGGCCGGACTGATGGGCGAGCCCCCTGCCACCAGCTCGCGCACGGCCTCGGCGATCTCCTCGTCGGTTCCGCCCTTGAGGAGGTAGCCGGCGGCGCCGGCCTCGATGGCGCCCATCACGTTGCGCTCGTCGCCGAAGACCGTGACCACCATGATCTGCGTACCCGGCAGCGTGCGACGCGCGTGCTCGATCAGCTCGATCCCGGAGCCGTCGGGAAGCCCGAGATCGGTCAGCAGCACGTCGGGCGTCTGCTCGTCCAGGGCCGCTCGGCCCTCCGCGACGCTGGCAGCGGACGCGGCGAGCTCGAGCTCGGGTGCCGCCCGCAGCGCACGACCCAGCCTGGCCCGGGTCCGGACCTCGTCCTCGACGAGGAGAACGGTCGCCATGGCGGGAGTCTACGCCACCCGGGCCCATCGGCATCGCACGATCGGGCGATGGGGGAGAACGGGCCGCCGGCGTCGAAGCGACGCCGACGGCCCGTCGGAGGACCTCCGGTCGGTGAGGGGCCGAAGGTGGAGTCCGGAAGTCCCCCTCCGGGTCCGCCGCCCGCAACCTGCGGGCCGCGGCGTCCGGTCGTCGGCGGACAGGAACTCCAAGGGGGGCTTTCGAGGTCCGGGAACTCGGGTTATGACCAGTCCCCGGGGGATCTCAGACTAGAGGGACCGTAGGCGAGGAGTTCAAGCGGCCCGCGCCGCGCCAGGTCTGTCGGGCGCCCTCTCGGGGTGATCTCCGGGCGTCGGCCGCAGCGGTGCGAGCTGCATCATGCCGGGCGGCGTCGGGGTGAACTCGAACCCGAAGCGCGGCCCGTAGCGACCCGACATGAGCGCGGCACGCGAGGGCGCGCAGGTACCGTTCGCCGCGTAGCCGTTGGTGAAGCTCACGCCCTCGGCCGCAATGGAGTCGATGTGGGGCGTGGGGACGGTGCCGCCCGCGACGCCGCCGCCGCCGAAGCTCAGGTCGTTCCAGCCGAGATCATAAGCGAGGATGAGGACGACGTTCGGCGGCCGCTCACCGGGCGCTCGGCCGAGCGGGTCGGTCCCCGTGGCCCAGGTGATGTCCTGGTTCGGACCGATATCGGCGCGCTGCTTCATCATGAATCCGACGACGCCGAGCACGACCTCCGTTCGATTGGTCCACAGGACGGCGCCCGCCAGACCGACGACGGCCACGACCGCAATCACGCGCTTCATGCGCTGGACTCACCTTCGTCTCCTCTGTCCGCTCCCCGCGGCCTTCGATCTCGATCCTCGACGCAGCGCCGCTCGCACCCCCGTGCGTGCGAGCAGCCTGGGAGCAGCTTCGCGGAAGCAGTCCTCAGTCGAGATGTTTCTCGAGCGCCGCGAGCACCACCTCGGGCTTCGTGCGCCGTTGATAGTTCTCGGCCACGTCCATCCGCAGCACCTTGCCGTCGGCGTCCACGAGCAGGGACGTCGGAACCGGTAGCGCCTCGATCGGGTCGTCGGGCATGCCCGAGTGATCGCCCTGATTGCGCAGCCCGAACGCGTCCGTCACTTCGAGCGTCCGGTCGGAGAGCATGACGGCCTGCAGGCCGTGCACGCGTCTCCCCTCGCGGATCTCTTCGGGGTGATCGGTGCTGACGGTCAGCACCTGCCCACCGCGCTCATCCAACTCGGTTCGAAGCTCATCTTCCCATCGCCGTAACTCGGCGACACAGTAGGGTCACCAGTGGGCGCGGAAGAACTTGATCAGAACGGGATTCCCACGCAGACGCGCAGAGTCGAAGATCTCCCCACGGTCGTCCGGCGCGCTGAAAGCGGGGATCGTGTCGCCCACCCGGATGGCGCCCGGCGGCAGGATCTGTTCGCTGATGCTGACCGTATCGGGGAGGAACAGACCGATGGCGATCGCCGGCACGGCCGCGACGCGGCCGATCCATCCGGCCTTCACCAACGCCACGCAGCCGAGGGCGACCGCGGTGAGCCAGACGGCTACGAAGAGCGCCCGGTTCTCGGGAA
>JALSIO010000145.1 GCA_026989995.1 Myxococcales bacterium | reverse complement strand
CGCCATCCACTGGTTCCCGGGATCGCACGTCCTCGGCATGTTCCACCCTGAGGTTCGCACCTTCGTCGACGGGGCACTTCGCCGAAGCAGGCTCGTCGCGAAGCGGCCGGCGGCGGCGTAGCCGCCCCCCGGGCCCCGGGAGCCCTCCCGTCGCGCCCCGCCGGAAGCCCCGACCCTCCCCCGGCCCGTGATCGGCGCTTCCGGGCGGGAAGGGCGGCCGATGGGGCCCGCGGCTACCCGTGACCGCCCGGAAGGGCGTTCCGCTCGAGCTCCGAAAAGCTCGCCGTCAGCCCGGAGGCGAATCGGTCCACGTCGGGGAGGAGATCGAAGTCGGCGTTGAGGCCGAAGAAGAGGCGCCCGTCGTAACTCATCACCGCCACGCTCAGCCCGAGGTCCTCGCGCAGGGGAGCGACGCCCCAGGTCTCGAGCATGCGGGCTCCGGCGAAGTAGAGCGGAACCTGGGAACCGGGCGCATTGGTGACCGTCATGTTGACGGGCGTGTGGCTCGCGAGCGCCCGCGCGCCGAGCGCGAGGAGCCGCGTGCCGAACCAGCCGCCCTCCCCCATGAGGTCGGCGGCCCGGATGGCCCGCGAGCTTCCGGCGAGCTTCCGGGTGAGCTTCCGGATGCGCTCGAGCCGCAGCAGCGGGTCCTTCTCCCAGACCGGCAGGTCCACCACCCACTCCGTGACCCGCCCTCCCTCCGCGCGGCGAGCCCGCCCCACCGGGGTCGAGACCCGGAAGTCGAGGGCCGCCGGACTGACGAGGCGCTCCTCCAGGAAACGACGAACCGCGCCCGCCACCACCGCGAGGATGATGTCGTGGAGCGTGGTGCGGGTGGCCTGGCGGATGGCCCGGGCGGCGGCGAGATCGAAGGCCACGCCCCGGAAGCGCCGGTGGGGGCCCACGCGGCCGTTCAGGGGCGTGGCCACCGGGGGGCGGAAGGCGTATCCGAGCGCCTCGGCCGCCTCCCGTGCCCGCTGCAGCAGCTCGTGCCGGAGCCGCTCGGGTTCGCGTTGTGCCGCCCTCAGGCGCTCGACGACGCGGCGGGGCAGCCGCGCCTGCCGGAGGACCTCCTCTTCCACCAGCTCCCGGGCCGAGGGTTGCGGACGGGGCTCGAAGGGAGGAGCCGCGGGATTCGGCGCCTCCGGATCCGGCGAGAGCAGCACCTGGAGCAGGTCGGCGGCCTCGTCCTCGACCATGCAGTGGTGGGTCTTGAGGAGCAGCGCGAAGCGCCCCCCCTCGAGGCCCTCGACCACCCACGCCTCCCAAAGCGGCCGGGAGCGATCGAGACGCTGGGCCATGATCCGCGCCGCCATCGACTCGAGCTGGGAAAAGCGACCCGGGCGCGGAAGGCTCGTGTGTCGGAGGTGATAGCCCAGGTTGAAGTCGGCGTCGTCCACCCAGACCGGGTATCGCTCGATCGGAATCAGGCGGAGCTTCTGCCGGAGCCGCGGGACGAGGTGCAGGCGGCTTCCGATGGCCGCGCGAACCGCCTCGAAGTCCACGCCACCGAACTCGTTGGCGAGGGGACCGAGCTCGAAGAGCTGCATCGAGGCCGCGTGGGCGAAGACGCGGGCGCCTTCGCGCCGGAGGGCCTCGGCACTCCGATCGGAGAGCCGTTCGTAGGCGTAGCGAGCCATGGCTGCTCCCGACGCCGACGGCCCGGCACGCACGGCGTAGCAAGAAGGTGCCCGAGCGGGCCTCGCGGTGCCAACCTGGCTCCTGCCGTGCGGGGATGGGTGGGCCTCCCCGCGCGGTGCCGCGCCCGCATCTGTTGCATCGGCACGCGATCGGTCACGCTGGGACGCGCAGTGCAGGCGCAACCACCTGGCTCGCGGAGCCGGCTCGCGGGCGCACGGGGCCGGCGCCGCGCGCCGGTTGCCGCTCGAGGTCCCGGCGGGCCGGGCGGACCGGCCGATGCAGCACCACCGGCGCGCTGCGAAGCCCCGCCCCGTCGCCCGGTGTCCCACCCGGGTACACCACCCGCCAGCCGCCGGGAGGCGGACGCGGCAAGGAGGCCGATCCATGCGATGCATCCGCGACCACCTGTCCACGCGCCTCCTCCCGGGAGTCGCGAGCGGTCTCCTCCTCGCGACCCCGGTCCCGGGCGCGGCGCTGCCTCCCGATCGCGTGCCTGCGCCGCTCCGGGACTTCGTGGACTGGGTCCTCCACGGCCGCGAGGAGGAGACCTGCCCCTTCCTCCACGCGCAGGGCGAGCGGAGCTGCTTCTGGCCCGCACGACTCCGGCTCGCGCTCGGCGAGCGCGGGGGGCGCTTCGAGCAGCAGGTCCGCGCGGAGATCGAAACCCCGGTCCCGCTTCCCGGGGATGCCCGCCGCTGGCCCCTCGACGTGCGCGTCGACGGGCACTCCGCACCCGTGCTCCTCGAAGGGGGCCGCCCCGTGGTTCGGCTGGGCGCGGGCGAACACCGGGTCGAGGGGCGCTTCACCTGGAGCCGCCTGCCGGAGCTTCTGCCCGTGCCGCCCGAGACGGGCCTTGTCGCGCTCGAGATCGAGGGCCGCCGGATTCCGACCCCGCGCCGGGATGCCCGCGGTCGACTCTGGCTGAAGACGCGGCGCACAGCTCCCACGGACCTGCGCGAGCACGCCGAGATCCGCGTGCAGCGCTTGCTGCGGGACGACATCCCGCTCCGGCTGCAGACGCGGATCGAGCTCCGGGTCTCGGGCCCGGACCGGGAGCTGCGGCTCGGGCCGGTGCTTCCCGAGGGCTTCGAGCCCGTCCGTCTCGAGGGTCTGCTTCCCATGCGCCTCGAGCCCGACCGCACCCTCCGCGTACAGGCCCGAGCCGGAGAATTCGAGATCCGGCTCGACGCGCGGGCCCTCGGACGACCCGGTGCGGTCGCCCCCCCGCCCGGCGCGGCAGCGGGAGCGCTCTTCGACCCGGTGGAGGAATGGGCCTTCGAGGCACGGCCCGAGCTTCGCCTCCTCGAGATCGAGGGAGCCCTCCCGCTCGACGCGGAACAGGCCGAGCTCCCCCCGCCCTGGCGTCGCCTCCCGGCGTACCGGCTCGAGGCCGGTCGCCAGCTCGAGCTCGTGGAGCGGCGACGCGGCAGCGAGGGCGCACCCGGGGACGATCTCACGCTCCACCGCACCCTCGTGCTCGACTTTTCGGGCTCCGGTGCGACGCTCATCGACCGGATCGAGGGAGAGCTGCGGCGTGCACTCCGCCTCGAGGTCCGGGACCCGATCCTCCTCGGGCGGGTGCGGCTGCGCGGGGCGGAGCAGCCCATCACGCGCCTCGCCGGCACGGATGGGGGTCCCGGCGTGGAGGTTTCCCTCGGCCCCCTTCACCTCGAGGCCGACAGCCGCATCGAGGGGCCCCTCCGGTGGTTTCCGGCGACCGGATGGCGCACGACCTTCCGGAGCGTCGAGACCGAGATCCGGGTGCCGCCCGGGTGGCGACTGCTGCACGTGCTCGGTGCCGATGCCGCTCCCGGGAGCTGGACCTCCCGGTGGACGCTGCTCGACCTCTTTCTCGCCGCGATCGTGAGCCTCGCCTTCTTCCGGCTCTTCGGCTTCGGGGTGGGCATCGTCGCAGCGCTCGCCATGGCGATGATCACCCCCGAGGCGGGCGCACCGGTGGCGCTGTGGCTGGCGCCCCTGGCCACCGAGGCCCTGCGCCGCCTGGTGCCGGGCGGCCGCCTCGCCGGTGCCATCGGGGTACTCCGGGCCGTGGCACTCGCTGCCCTGCTGATCGCGGTGACCGCCTTCGCCCTCGAGCAGGTGCGGATCGGCCTCTTTCCCGGTCTCGAGGATCCCGCCCGTCGGGAGGCCGACCGCGGCCGCGCGGGCATGGTCCCGAAGGCCATGAAGCCGCTCGCCTCGACCGCGATCGCGCCCGAGGAGGCGCCCGCCGAGGCCCTCGATCCCGCCCAACGCCGGTCCCTGGCCCGGGCGTCGGCCGCGCCCGAGCCCGAACAGGGACCCGTCTACCCGGTCGACCCGGAAGCGCGGATTGCCACGGGGCCCGGGCGTCCCGGCTGGCACTTCGAGACGGTTCCGGTGGTGCTCTCGGGTCCGGTGGGGCCCGAACACGAGCTGCGCCTGCTCTGGCTCCCGCCGGCGGGGGGCCGCGCGGCCTGCCTGCTGCGCGCGCTTCTCGTGGTCGGGCTCGCGGCATGTCTCCTGCGCGGGCGGCTGCGACCCGGAGGCCGGCGGGTAGGAGCTCCCGCGGCGATGCTCCTGCTGCTGCTCCCCGCCGCGCCGGGCACCCCCGCTGCAGGGGCGGAGATTCCCGGGCCGGAGCTCCTCGACGAGCTGCGGGCCCGCCTCCTCGAGCCGCCGGCCTGCGCCCCTCGCTGTGCCGGAATCGACCGCCTCGACCTCGAGGTCCGCCCGGACGGATTCCGCGCGCGGCTCGGGGTGAGCGCCCTCGCGAGGACCGCCATCCCCCTGCCCGGGAGTGCCGAAGGGCTTTCGGTGGACGCCGTTCGCCTCGACGGCGGTGTCGCCACCGGCCTGCGCCGCGACGCAGCGGGGACCCTGTGGATGCGCGTGGAGCCCGGCGCCCACGCCGTGGAGATCACCGGCTCCCTGCCCGCCCGGGACTCCATCGAGATCCCGCTTCCGCTCCGACCCCATCACGTCTCGGTGACGGCCCCCGGCTTCGGCGTGGAGGGCCTCCACCCGGACGGGACCGCGGCGCCCGTGATCCGGCTGGTCCGCCACGGCGGGGATTCCGGGGCCCGGCCCGAGCCCCAGACCGCCGCGGACATCCCCCCCTTCGCGCGGGTGGTCCGCGAATTCCGGCTCGGCCTCGAGTGGCAGGCGACCACCCGGGTGGAGCGCGTGGCGCCACCCCGCGGACCGATCGTGGTCGAGCTGCCGCTGCTCGAGGGAGAGGCGGTGACGACGCCGGGCATCGAGGTGCAGGGGGGCCGCGCACGGGTGAGCCTGGCCCCGGAGCGGACGGAAGTGCTCTTCACCTCGCTGCTCCCGGTGACCCAGCGGATCGAGCTTCGCGCCGCCGAGGAGGCGCCCTACGTGGAGGAGTGGCGCGTGGACCCGAGTCCGCGGTGGCACGTCGATGCGGAGGGTCTGCCCTACCTCGACCTTCCCGACAGCCGGGGCCGCCGGCTCCGCACCTGGCGCCCGTGGCCGGGCGAGCGGCTCACGCTGCAGGTGACGCGGCCCGAACCGCTCCTGGGGGCCACTCGCA
>JALSIO010000144.1 GCA_026989995.1 Myxococcales bacterium | reverse complement strand
GGGCCGCTCCGGCGGAGACCGGCGCGGTGCCCCCGCGGCCGGCGCGAACCGGGCGGCGTGGGGTCCGGATGCGATGACGGGGCGCCCCGGGGCAGCCCCGAGGAGAGGATGGACGAATGCGTCTCAATTTGGCGGCAACGGCGTTCTTCGTGGTCCTGGTGGCGGTTCCGGCCGCGGCCGACGAGGTCAAGATCGGGGTGGTCGACCTCGAGCAGGCGCTCTCCTCCACGGAGGAGGGCAAGGCGGCCAAGGAGGAGCTCGAGCGAAAGGCCCGGGAGGCCGAGGCGAAGCTGCAGCCCATGGTGGACCGGGCCCGGGCGCTGCAGGAGGAGATCAAGAGCAAGAAGTTCGTGCTCTCGGACGAGGCCCTGCGCCAGAAGAACCTCGACCTCGTGGAGCTCATGAACCAGATCGAGTCCAAGAAGCAGGAGCTCGAGGGCAAGTTCAAGGTCGACCAGGAGCGGATCGTGGGTCCCCTGCGGAAGAAGCTCATCGAGATCGTCCGGGCCGTCGGCAAGGAGAACGGCTTCACCGTGGTGATGGATCGGAGTACACCGGGGCTCCTCTACACCCGCGAGGCGATCGACATCACCGACCTCGTGATCGAGAAGTTCAACAAGAAGGGCTGACCGTGGCGGTCGTCCACCCCACCGCGATCGTCGATCCTCGGGCGGAGCTCGCCGAGGACGCCCGGGTGGAGGCCTTCTCCGTCGTCGGCCCCGAGGTGGCGCTCGGCCCGGGCACGGTGGTGGGGCCGCACGCGGTGGTCACGGGCCGCACGCGGGTGGGCGCCGGAACGCGGATCCACCCCTTCGCGTCGGTGGGGGCGGTGCCGCAGGACCTCAAGTACCGCGGCGAGCCCACCTCGCTCGTGATCGGCGAGCGGAACGTCATCCGGGAGAACGCCACCATCCACATCGGCACCGAGGGCGGCGGCGGGGTCACCCGCATCGGCGACGACAACCTGATCATGAATGGCGTGCACATCGCCCATGACTGCCGGGTGGGCGACCACACCATCCTCGCCAGCTTCGTGGCCCTCGCCGGTCACGTGCTCGTCGAGGATCACGCCGTGCTCGGGGGCTACGTGGGCGTGCACCAGTTCGTGCGCATCGGCGAGTCGGTGATGGCCGCCGCCAACGCGAAGATCTCGCAGGACGCGGTTCCCTTCTCCCTCGTGGCGGGCGACCGGGCGCGGCTGGCCGGCATCAACTCGGTGGGCCTGCGCCGACGCGGCATGGCGCCGGAAGCCATCGCCTCGATCAAGCGCGCCTTCCAGATCCTCTTCCACTCGAAGCTCCGGCTCGAGGTCGCCATGGCGCGGGTGGAGCAGGAGATCGAGGACTCGCCCGAGGTGCGCCGGCTGCTGGACTTCCTGCGCAAGTCCGAGCGCGGCATCTGTCGCTGAGCATGGGCAGCCGCGGTCCCCTCGGCCTCATCGCCGGTGCCGGGGCGCTGCCCCGGCTCGTCGCCCGCTCGGCCCGCGCGCGCGGCGAGCGGGTGGTGGCCGTGGCCTACGAGGGGTTCGCGGATCCGGACCTCGGCGGGGAGGTGGACCGGATGGAGACCCTGCCGGTGGGCCAGGTGGAGGCCCTCGTGGCGTGGCTGCGGGGGCAGGGAGTCCGCCGGGCGGGGCTGGTGGGCCGGGTGCCCAAGGAGGAGCTCTTCCGCGATCTCTCCCGGCTTCGCTTCGACGACACCGCCCGGGCCCTGCTGGCCGGCCTCCCGGACCGCAGGGACCACTCGATCCTCGGGGCGGTGGCCGATCTCCTGGCCCGCCGCGGCATCGAGCTGGCACCCCAGGGCGAGCTCGCGCCGGAGCTCGTCGCCGGGGTGGGGCGCCTGGCCGGACCCGTCCCGGATGGCGCGCTCCGGGCGGACCTGGCCTTCGCCTGGCCCATCGCCCGCCAGGTGGCCGCCCTGCAGATCGGGCAGACCGTGGTCGTCAAGGGTGCCTGCGTCCTGGCCGTGGAGGCCGTGGAGGGAACCGACGCCGCCATCCGCCGGGGAAGCGAGCTCGGCGGTGGCGGGGCGCTGGTGGTCAAGGTGGCCCGACCCGGCCACGATCCCCGCTTCGACCTCCCGGTGGTGGGACCGGCCACCCTCGAGCTCCTCGCCGAGCACCGGGCGTCCGGCCTCGCGGTGGAGGCGGGCTCCACCCTCCTGCTCGAGCGGGAGCGGTGGCTCGGACTGGCAGAGGAGGCCGGGATCTCGGTGGTGGGCGTGCCGGGAGCGGGCCCGCCCGTCCCCGGGAGCGGCCCGGGGTGAGGCCCCGGGTGGCGGTGGTGGGCGTGGGGCACATGGGGCGCTTCCACGTCCGGAAGCTCCGCGAACTCGCGCGGGCGAGGGCTGCCGAGCTCGTCGGTTTGGTGGACCTCGATCCGGAACGCGCCGCGGAGGTCGCGGGCAAGGTCGGGGCACCGGTGCTCCCGGATCTCGCGGCCGTGGGGCACGGCGCAGACGCCGCCGTGGTGGCGGTTCCCACCGTGGCCCACTACGCCGTGGTCCGCGAGCTGCTGCTCGCCGGGCTGGACGTCCTGGTGGAAAAGCCCCTGGCCGCCACCTCCGAGGAGGGTGAAGCGCTGCTCGAGCTCGCGAGGAGCCGGGGGCGCATCCTGCAGGTGGGTCACCTCGAGCGCTTCAACTCGGCCGTGCGCGCCCTGCGCGATCGCATCGAAGCGCCGCGTTTCGTCGAGGCCCACCGCATGGGGCCCTTTCCCGAGCGGGCCACGGACATCGACGTGGTGCGCGACCTGATGATCCACGACCTCGACCTGATCCAGGAGATCCTCGGCGAGGAGCCCTCCGAGATCGAGGCCATCGGGGTGGCGGTGCTCACCCACGAGGTGGACATCGCCAACGCCCGGCTCCGCTTCCCCTCGGGCTGCATCGCGAATCTGACGGCGAGCCGCGTCTCGCCCTCGCCCATGCGCAAGATCCGCTTCTTCCAGCCCACCGGCTACTTCTCCCTCGATCTGCTCGCCCAGTCGGCGACCATCCTGAGCCGCTCCCGCCGCCCCGGTGGCGGGCGGCCCGAGATCGCGGTGTCGGAGCTCGACCTCTGCCCGGAAGACGCGCTCCGCCTCGAGCTCGAGAGCTTCCTCCGCTCCGTGCGGGATCGGACGGAGCCGGCGGTCTCCGGCGAGCAGGCGCTCCGGGCCCTGCGGACGGCCCTCCGCGTGACCGAGGCCATGCCGCCCCTCGGCGAGCTGCCGTGAGCCGGGTGGTGCTCTCGGCCGGGGATGCCTCCGGTGATCTCCACGCGGCCGAGGTGGTGCGGGCGCTGCGGCTTCTTCGGCCCGATCTCCGGATCGCCGGCCTCGGCGGCGACGCCCTCGCCCGCGAGGGCGTGGACCTCGCCGTGCACCAGCGCGAGGTGGCCGTGGGCGGGCTCGTGGAGGTGCTGCCGGCCCTGCGCCGGGTGCGGGACGCCTGGCGGAGGATGGGCGCGCTCATCGAGGGGGGAGCGGATCTGCTCGTGCTCGTGGATTCGCCCGAACTGAACCTTCCGCTGGCCGCCCGGGCCCGCCGGGCCGGGGTCTGGGTGCTCTACTACGTCTGTCCGCAGGTCTGGGCCTGGCGCCCGGGGCGCGTCCGCAAGATCGCCCGGCGGGTCGACCGGCTCGCGGCGATCTTTCCCTTCGAGCCCGAGGTGTTCCGGGGCACCGGGCTCCGGGTCGAGTTCGTGGGACACCCGCTGGTCGACCCGCTGCGCGAGCTCTCGGCCCGGATGGATCGCGCCCGGGCCCGGGGAGCGCTCGGGCTCGACCCGGACCGCCCGCTGGTGCTGCTGATGCCCGGCAGCCGCCGCAACGAGGTGCGCTACGGGCTGCCCCTGCAGCTCGAGGTCGCGCGCCTGCTGCACGCGCGCGATCCGCGCATCGCCTTCGCCCTCGCGGTGGCGCCCACCATCGACCCGCCCTCGGTCGAAGCGGCGGTGGCAGCGGCGCGGCTGCCGTCGCTGCTCCGCCTCGATCTGCTGCGGGGTCGCGCGCGCGAGTCCATCCTCGCCTCGGACGTGGTGGTCACCAAGCCCGGTACCAGCACGGTGGAGATCGCGCTGCTCGGACGGCCGATGGTGGTGACCGGGCGCGGGCATCCGGTGTCCGTGGCGCTGATGCGACGGCTGATCCGGGTTCCCCATCTCGCCATGCCCAACCTGATCGCCGGGCGGCCCGTGGTGCCCGAGCTGCTCCAGGAGGAGGCGAGCCCTCCGGCACTCGCCGACGCGGTGGCCGAGCTCCTCGACGGTCCGGCCCGGGTGCGGCAGCTGGACGCCCTCGGCGAGGTCCGGGCCCGCCTCGGCTCGGGCGGTGCGGCCGAGCGCGTGGCGCGGATGGCCGCCGAGATGCTCGGTGCGCGCGGCTAGGCAGGGGGCCGCCCTGCTCTCGGCGGCGGTCGGGGTGCCTCTCGGCCTCGCCCTGCTGGCCGTGCGGCCGGCGCACCGGGAGCGACTCGGCGAGCGGCTCGGGGGGCTGCCCCGGCTCGATCCCGGGGCCACGTGGGTCCACGCCGCCTCCGTGGGGGAGGTCCTGGCCGCGAGCCGGCTCGTCGCCGAACTCGAGCGCCGGGGAGAGCGGGTGCTGGCCTCGGCCACCACGGCGACCGGGCGCGCCACCCTGGAACGCCTCGGGATCGGTGCGGCGCGCACCCTGCTGCCGGTGGACCACCCCTGGTGCGTGGACCGGGCACTCGGCCGCGCCCGGCCCGGGCGGCTGGCCCTGGTGGAGACCGAGCTCTGGCCCTTCCTGATCGGGGGTGCCCGGGATCGCGGGATTCCGGTGGCGGTGGTCTCGGCCCGGATCTCGGACCGCGCCCTGCCGCGCTACCGGCGCCTGCGGACGGCGCTCGCGGGAACCCTCGGGGCGCTGGCGCGCGTGGGGGCCCGAACGGACGAAGACGCCGCACGCTTCGTGTCCCTCGGCGTGCCCGAGCAGCGGGTGAGCATCACGGGGGACCTCAAGCTCGAACCGCCTCCGGCCCCGGTGCCCCCGCCGGCGGACCTCGTGGCGTCGTTCGCCGGCCGCCCGCTGCTCGTGGCCGGGAGCACGCATCCCGGGGAGGAGCAGGTGGTGCTCTCCGCCTTCGAGCAGGTGCTCGCCGGGCTCTCGGAGGCGGGGTGGCGGAAGGACCGGCTTCCGGCCCTCCTGCTGGCTCCCCGGCACCCGGAGCGGGCGGACGCCGTGGAGCGGA
>JALSIO010000143.1 GCA_026989995.1 Myxococcales bacterium | reverse complement strand
CCCGGAGGCGCCGGCCCGCGGCCGCGGGCTACGGATCATACCCCTATGGGTATTCGGGTCGACGGGAGGGGGGAGGTGCCGTTCAGCCGCCCGCGGCCGTGGGGGCGCCGGGGTAGCCGGGGATCTCGAGGGGCCAGTTGCTCGCCGTGGTTCCCCCGTCCACCTCGAGGACCTTCCCCGTCACCCAGCTCGACGCGGGGGAGAGGAGATAGAGCGCCGCGGCGGCGATGTCGTCGACCTCCCCGAGCCGGCGCATGGGGGTCAGCGCCTCCATCTTCTCGCGCAGCTCTCCCTTCACGAAGGGAGCCAGCGCGTCGGTCAGCGTGGCACCCACGGCCAGCGCGTTGACCCGGACCCGCGGTGCAAACTCCGCCGCGAGGATGCGGGTCAGGTGGGAGAGCGCGGCCTTGGCCGTGGCGTAGGCGACGAAACCGGGCTCCACCAGGTGGCCGAGGCCGGAGGAGATGTTGAGCACCGCGGCGCGCCCGGACTCGAGCAGGTGGGGCATCGCCTTGCGGGTGAGATGCATGGCCGAGGTCACGTTGAAGTGGAAGGCCTCTTCGAAGGCCTCGTCGGAGAGTTGCAGCAGCGGAGTCGGTGGAGAACCTCCGGCGTTGTTCACCAGGAGGTCGAGGCGTCCGAGCTCGGAGAGGGCCCGGTCCACGAGGGCGTCGAGCTCGTCGCCCCGGTTGACGTCGCAGGGGACGGCGAGGGCCCTGCGCCCCAGGGAGCGGATCTCCTCGGCGACCGCCTCGATCTGCGCGGCCGTCCGGGCCGCGACCACCACGTCGGCGCCGGCCTCCGCGAGGCCGAGGGCGATGCTCCGGCCGATGCCGCGTCCGGCTCCCGTCACGAGGGCGACGGAGCCCTCCACCCGAAAGCGATCCAGGATCATGGTTCCTCCTCTTCCGCCGGAGCATAGGCCACGTTCCGCCCGGCGCGGCGAGGCCATCCCCGGGGCGACGCCCTAGAATCCCGCTCCATGTCGCGGGATTCGATCCTCATCGCCAACCGCGGCGAGATCGCCCTCCGGATCCTGCGGGCCGCCCGGGAGCTCGGGTTGCGCACGGTGGCCGTGTTCTCGGAGGAGGACGGGAACGCTCCCCACGTCGCCGCAGCCGACGTCGCCCGCCCGCTGGGCGGGTCGGGGCCGGCGGCCTACCTGGACGCAGCGCGGCTGGTGGAGGTGGCGCGCGAGACGGGGGCGGAGCTGCTCCACCCCGGCTACGGCTTCGCGAGCGAGGATCCGGAGCTCTCGCGTCGGTGCGCGGAGGCCGGCCTGCGCTTCGTGGGGCCGGATCCCGAACACCTCGAGCTCTTCGGCGACAAGGTCGCCGCCCGGCGGCACGCGCAGCGGCGGGGGGTTCCCGTGCTCCCCGCGACCGGGTCCCCGGCGGATGCCGCCGCCGCCGCCGGCCTGCTCCGGGAGCTCGGGGAGGGTGCCGCCATCGCCGTGAAGGCGGTGTACGGGGGAGGGGGCCGCGGCCTCCGGGTCGTCCGCCGCCCGGAGGAGATCGAGGAGGCGATGGCCCGCTGCGCCTCCGAGGCCCGGGCCGCCTTCGGGCGGGGGGAGCTCTTCGCCGAGGCGTGGCTTCCCCGGGTCCGACACCTCGAGGTACAGGTCGCCGGCGACGGCTCGGAGGAGGTGGTGCACCTCTTCGAGCGGGACTGCAGTCTGCAGCGCCGCCACCAGAAGCTGGTGGAGGTGGCGCCGGCGCCGAAGCTCCCGGAGCCGATCCGGCGGGACCTCCTCCACCACGCGCGGACATTGTTCCGGGGGCTCGGCTACCGGGGGCTGGCCACGGTCGAGTTCCTGCTCGAGGTGAAGGGTTCGCCGAGGCCCGGCCGCCTCCACTTCCTCGAGGTCAACCCGAGGCTGCAGGTGGAACACCCGGTTACCGAGGAGGTCCTCGGGATCGATCTCGTCGCCGCCCAGATCGAGATCGCGCGCGGCCGAAGCCTGGCGGACGCAGGACTGGCCGCCGAGGCCATCCCGACCCCGCGTGGCCACGCCATCGAGGTCCGGCTCTTCGCCGAGCGCCAGGGAGCCCTCGGTCGGCCCCTGCCCGCCGGCGGCGTGGTCGAGGCCCTCGATCTCCCGGGTGGGCCCGGCATCCGGGTGGAGACCGCGCTCCGAGTAGGCAGCGAGGTCGGGTCCGCCTTCGACCCGCTCGTGGCCAAGATCGTGGCGCACGCGGGAACGGGCTCCTTCGACGCGGCGAGGCGGCGCATGCTCCGCGCCCTCCGCGAGACGGCGGTCCGCGGGGTTCCGACCAACCGGGCGGTCCTCGTCGCCCTCCTCGAACGGCCGGAGGTCCTCCGCTACGAGGTCTCCACGGCGCTCCTCGGCGAACGGTACGAGGAGCTCGCCTCGGCGGCCGCGGCGGACCAGGCGGAGGCCGCCCCGGCGGCAGGCGTCGCGGAGGCCGCCGATCCGGACGCGGGCCCCGGCAGAAGGGCCTACCACGCACCGATCCGGGGGACGGTGGTGGCGGTCGAGGTGGCTCCGGGCGATCCGGTCCGGCCGGGGCAGACCCTGGCGGTGATCGAGGCCATGAAGATGGAATACCCCGTCGCTGCCGCGGGAGGGGGCCGGGTGGCGGCGCTCGGCGTGACCGTCGGCATCTCCGTCTCCCAAGGGGCGCTCGTCGCCGTGGTGGAGGAGACCGGCGAGGAGGAGGCCGGGTCGGATGAGCCGGGGATTCGGCCTGACGCCGGGCTCCGGCCGGAGCTCGAGGAGGTGCGGGCCCGACACGCCCGGGTGCTCGACGAGGCGCGCCCCGAGGCCGTGGCGCGGCGCCGCCGTGCCGGGCTGCGCACCGCCCGGGAGAACCTGGCCGATCTCCTCGACCCGGGGAGCTTCGTCGAATACGGCCCCCTCGTGATCGCCGCCCAGCGGCGGCGTCGGAGCCTCGACGAGCTGATCGAGCGGACCCCCGCCGACGGCCTGGTGGGGGGACTCGGCACGGTGAACGCCGAGCTCTTCCCGGACGGCGACACCCGGTGCATCGCCATGTCCTACGACTACACGGTGCTCGCCGGCACCCAGGGGCAGCAGAACCACCGCAAGAAGGACCGCCTCTTCGAGCTCGCCCGGAGCTACCGGCTCCCGGTGGTGCTCTTCGCCGAGGGGGGAGGCGGCCGACCGGGAGACACCGATGCCCTCGGCGTCTCCGGTCTGGACTGCATGGCCTTCCGCTTCTTCGGGGAGCTCAGCGGGCTCGTCCCCCTGGTCGGAATCGCGGTCGGCCGGTGCTTCGCGGGAAACGCGGCGCTCCTCGGCTGCTGCGACGCGGTGATCGCGGTTCGCGGCTGCAACATCGGCATGGGCGGCCCCGCCATGATCGAGGGCGGCGGACTCGGGGTGGTCCGGCCGGAGGAGATCGGACCCTTCGAGGTGCAGCTTCGAAACGGCGTGGTGGACATCCCGGCGGAGGACGAGGCCGAGGCCGTCCGACTCGCGCGCCAGTACCTGGGCTACTTCCAGGGACGCCTGCACGACTTCGACGCCCCGGATCCCCTGGCGCTGCGCGAGGTGGTCCCGCGCAACCGGCTTCGGGTCTACGAGGTCCGGGAGGCGATCGCAGGGATCGCCGATCGGGACACGGTCCTCGAGCTTCGGCCCGGCTTCGCGCCGGGCATGGTGACCGCGCTCGCCCGGGTCGAGGGCCGCCCCCTCGGCATCGTCGCCAACAATCCCATGCACCTCGCCGGCGCCATCGACAGCGCGGGCGCCGACAAGGCGGCCCGCTTCCTGGGCCTCTGCGATGCCTTCGATCTCCCGGTGCTCTTCCTCTGCGACACGCCCGGCATCCTGGTCGGGCCGGAAGCCGAGAAGACCGCACTGGTGCGCCACGCCGCCCGGCTGTTCACGGTGGGCGCGAGTCTCCGGGTTCCCGTGATCACGGTGGTCCTGCGCAAGGGCTACGGCCTCGGGGCCCAGGCCATGGCCGCCGGCAGCTTCAAGGCGCCGCTTCTCACCGTGAGCTGGCCCACCGGGGAGTTCGGGGGCATGGGGCTCGAGGGAGCGGTCCGGCTCGGCTTCCGCAGGGAGCTCGAGGCGGTCTCGGACCCCGCGGCCCGCGAGGCCCTCTTCCGCGAGATGGTCGATCGCCTCTACGAACACGGCCGGGCGGTCAATACGGCCTCGCACTTCGAGATCGACGACGTGATCGACCCGGCGGATACCCGCCGCGTGGTCGCCCGGGCGCTGGACTCGGTGCCGCCGCCGCCGCCGCGCACGGGCCGGAGGCGGCCCTGTGTGGACCCCTGGTAGGCCGGCCCGGCCGGCAGGTCCGGCCGGCAGGTCCGGCCGGCAGGCAGCCCCTGCGCTTCTCCGGGCCCACCGTCCGCTTCGCGAACGTGCAGTGCCGGCCGCGCCCGGTGCAGGGCCCGCACCCGCCCATCGTGATGGGCGGCAATCGGATGCGGCCCTGCGGCGGGCGCGGGACCGCGGCGACGGGTGGTACGGCTTCGCCCTCGGCCCGGCTGGTCCCCATCGGCCTCGGCGCCCACGCGGACGAGGTCATCGCCACCGCCGAGCGCTGCGCCGAGGTCTTCGGCCGGGCCGGGGTGGCCTAGCTCGGTGACGCGCACGCCGCCCGGCGGCGGGGCGCGTGTGTCGGGCGACCGCGGGGGACACCGGCGAAGGTGCCGGAGCCGGCGCCCGCGGCGGAGCCGGCGCCCGCGGGGGCAGCGTGCGGAAGCCGGAACCGGAAGCGGATCCGCAAGGCCGGCACACCGGGTCAGGTCCGGGCGCCGCCGCGGCGGCTGGCGCACGGGGAGGTGACGATGGCCTACGAGGGGTTCCGGGCGCTTCGGGTCGAGGTGGACGACGGGGTGGCGCGGGTCACCCTGGACCACCCTCCCATCAACCTGCTCGACGCCGCCCTGATCGGAGACCTCGACCGCCTCTCCCGGGAGCTCGAGGCGGACCGCGAGGTGCGCGCCGTGGTCTTCGAGAGCGCCGATCCCGAGTTCTTCATCGCCCATGCCGACGTGGAGCTCCTGCTCCGGGTCGACCTCCTTCCGCCGCCGCCACCCGAGGGCCTCGGAGGCTTCCACCGGATGGTCGAGCGCTTCCGCCGGCTGCCCCAGGCCACCCTCGCGGCGGTGGAGGGCATCGCGCGCGGGGGCGGCAGCGAGTTCCTGCTGGCCCTCGACATGCGCTTCGCCGCCCTCGAGAGCGCCGTCTTCGGCCAGCC
>JALSIO010000142.1 GCA_026989995.1 Myxococcales bacterium | reverse complement strand
CCCGGCACGGCCGCCGAGACCGCATCGCCGGAGCGCGGGAGCTCCTCGGCCGGCTGGTCGAGAGCCCCCAGGAAGCGCCGGACGCGCTCGGCGTCGGCCGCCGAGATCCCCGGCACCCCCCGGAGCGTGCCCACGTCCGCCTCCCGAACGGCGCGGAGCGAGCCGAGGGTGCGCAGCAGCGCCCGGCGCTTCCGCGGACCGATGCCCGGGATCTCCTCGAGCACCGAGACGCGCTGCGCCTTGCGGCGAAGCTCCCTCTGGAAGCCGATCGCGAAGCGGTGGGACTCGTCCCGAACGCGCTGGAGCAGCAGCAGCGCCCGGGAGGTCGGCGGAAGCCGCACGGGGTTCCGACGGCCCGGGAGGAAGATTCGCTCGGCCTTGAGCCCGCCGGAGCGGCGCACCCGCGCCTCGCGCCCCTCCCCTTCCCGCTCCTTGGCGAGACCGAGGGCGGGCACCTCGAGGCCGGCGTCCCGGAGCACGGCGCAGACCACGCCGAGCTGGCCCCGGCCACCGTCCACCACGAGGAGGTCCGGAAGCGGGTCCTCCTCCCGCCTGGCGAGCCGACGCCGGAAGACCTCGCGCAGGCAGGCGTAGTCGTCCCCGGGCTCTGCGCTCCGGATGCGGTACCGCCGCCACGCGGCCGGGACGGGCTCTCCCTGCTCGAAGACCACCCGGCTCGCCACCGCGAGCACCCCGGCCACGTTGGACACGTCGTAGCACTCGATGCGCCGCGGCGGCTCCGGCAGCCCCACGGCCTCGGCCAGCTCGCGCAGGGCTCCTTCGAGGCTCTCCCGGGCGGCGAGGCGAGCTCGCAGGGCGAGCTCCGCGTTGCGCTCCGCGAGCTCGAGGAGCTCCCGCCCGGTTCCGCGGCGCGGCGTGCGCAGGCGGACCGCCCGTCCCCGCAGCTCGCGGAGCAGCTCTTCCACCCCCTGGTCCCCCGGTGGGGCCTCCCGGACCACCACCTCGCCTGGAACCGGCCGCGGCGAGCCGCCCGCGTAGTACTGCGACAGGAAGGCCCCCACCACCTCGCCGTCGTCCACGCGCACGTCGGAGAAGGCGAAGCCCGTCGAGGCGACCACCCTCCCCTCGCGCACGTGCAGGCCCTGCACGTAGACCTCACCGCCCTCGCGGGCGAGCCCGAACACATCGCGCTCCACCCCGGGGTCGCCCACGATGGGCTGGCGCTCGAGGGTCCGCTCCACCGCGGCGATCCGGTCCCGGAGGCGGGCCGCCTCCTCGAAGCGCAGCTCCTCGGCGGCCCGCTCCATCCGGCTGCGCAGCTCCCGGAGCAGGTCGCCCGGCCGCCCGCGGAGGAAGAGCACGGTTCCCTGCACCAGCTCCCGGTAGGCGGCCTCGTCCACCCGGCCGCAGCAGGGGGCGGCACAACGGCGGAGCTGGTACTCGAGGCAGGGGCGCCCGCGCCGCGCGTAGTCCCGCATCACCGCATCGCTGCAGGATCGCAGGGGGAAGATCCGCCGCAGGTTGCGGGTGGCCTCGCGCATGGCCTGGCTCGAATCGTAGGGCCCGAAGTAGAGGGCTCCGTCGCGTGCGAAGCGGCGAACAGAGGTGAGCCGGGGCCAGGCCTCGCGGGGATCGAGGCGGAGGGCGAGGTACTGCTTGTCGTCCCTGAGGCGGACGTTGAAGCGGGGTCGGTGGCGCTTGATGAGCTCGTTCTCGAGGAGCAGGGCCTCCTTGACGCTCCGGGTGACCACCACCTCCACCTCGGCCACGCGCTCGACGAGGTGGGGCATCTGGGGACGGCCGTCCCCGGAGGCGCTCAAGTAGGAACGGACCCGCGAGCGCAGGTTCGCCGCCTTGCCCACATAGAGCACGCGACCCCGGGCGCCCCGCAGGAGGTACACCCCGGGCTCCGGCGGCAGCGCCGCCACCCGCCGGCGCAGCCGCTCGCGCGGATCCTCGCGCCCGGCGCCGGAGGCCCCGGCCAAGCGCTACCCCTCCCGGAGGTGCTCGGCCTCGAGCACGCGGATCCGGTCCCGGATCTCGGCGGCCCTCTCGAAGTCGAGCGCCCGTGCCGCGGCGGTCATCTCCCGCCGGAGGTCCTCGAGCAGGCGCGGAAGCTCGTGGGGCGGAACCTCGCCGGCGGCCCGCTCCGCGACGGTGGGCACGGTCACGTAGTCCCGCTCCCAGATCGAGTCCCGCAGGCTGCGGATCTCCTTTCTCACCGTGGTGGGTGTGATGCCGTGCTCCTCGTTGTACGCGGCCTGGAGCTCCCGCCGGCGGCGGGTCTCCTCCACCGTCTCGCGGATGGAGGGCGTCTCCCGGTCGGCGTAGAGGATCACACGCCCGCTCACGTTTCGGGCCGCACGGCCGATGGTCTGGATCAGCGACCGCGTCGAGCGCAGGAAGCCCTCCTTGTCGGCGTCGAGGATCGCAACCAGCGCCACCTCGGGGATGTCGAGCCCCTCGCGCAGGAGGTTGATCCCCACCAGCACGTCGAAGGCCCCCTCCCGGAGCTCCCGGATGATCTCCGACCGCTCGAGCGTCTTCACGTCGCTGTGCAGGTAGCGGACCCGGACGCCGAGCTCGGCGAAGTAGTCCGTGAGCTCCTCCGCCATGCGCTTGGTGAGGGTGGTCACGAGCACCCGGTCGCCCGCCGCCACCACCCGGCGGATCTCGCCGAGGAGGTCGTCGACCTGCCCCGCCGCGGGCCGGACCTCCACCTCCGGATCCATGAGACCGGTGGGCCGGATGATCTGTTCCACCACCACCCCCCGGCACTTCTCGAGCTCGTAGTCGGCCGGCGTCGCGGAGACGTAGATCCGTTGGGGAGCCCGGGCCTCCCACTCCTCGAAGCGAAGGGGACGGTTGTCGAGCGCCGAAGGGAGTCGCCATCCGTACTCGACCAGGGTCTCCTTGCGGGCCCGATCGCCTCGGTACATGCCGCCGATCTGCGGCACGGTGACATGGCTCTCGTCGAGGAAGACCAGGAGATCCTCGGGGAAGTAGTCGAAGAGGGTGTAGGGCGTCTGGCCTGGAGCCCGCCCGTCGAGCCAGCGCGAGTAGTTCTCGATCCCGTGGCAGAAGCCCATCTCCTCGAGCATCTCGAGGTCGTAGAGGGTCCGCTGCTCGAGCCGCTGGGCCTCGAGCAGCTTCCCCTGGCTCCGGAACCAGGCGAGGCGCTCCTGGAGCTCGCCCCGGATGCCCCGAATGGCCCGCTCGATGACGTCCCGGGTGGCGACGTAGTGGCTCGCGGGGTGGACGAGCACCCGCTTCGGTCGACCGGTGACCACACCGCGCAGGGGGTCGATCTCGGCGAGGGCGTCGATCTCGTCGCCGAAGAACTCCACCCGCACGGCGCGTTCGTCCTCGTACTGGGGAAAGATCTCCACCACGTCGCCGCGCACGCGGAAGGTGCCCCGTCGGAAGTCGGTGTCGTTCCGCTCGTAGAGGATCTCGACCAGCCGGTGCAGGAGCTCATCCCGGGCGAGCCGCATGCCCGGCTCGAGGTAGACCTGCATCTGGCCGTAGTGCTCGGGAGCGCCGAGCCCGTAGATGCACGATACGCTCGCCACCACCAGCACGTCGCGGCGGGTGAGCAGGGAGCGGGTGGCCGAGTGGCGCAGCTTGTCGATCTCGTCGTTGATCGAGGCGTCCTTCTCGATGTAGGTGTCGGTCGCAGGCAGGTAGGCCTCGGGCTGGTAGTAGTCGTAGTAGGAGACGAAGTACTCCACGGCGTTGTTCGGGAACAGCGCCTTGAACTCCGCGTAGAGCTGCGCCGCCAGCGTCTTGTTCGGCGCCATCACCAGGGTGGGCCGGTTGACCCGGGCGACGACGCAGGCCATGGTGAACGACTTGCCGCTACCGGTGACGCCGAGCAGGGTCTGGTGCGCCTCGCCCCGCTCGACCCCCGCCACCAGCTCGTCGATGGCCCGGGGCTGGTCCCCGCGCGGCTCGAAATCGGTGACGAGCTCGAAGGACTCGCTCAACGGCGCCTCCAGCGCGGCCCCTCCGCCGTATCGCGCACCTCGATGCCCTCGGCCTCGAGCTCCGCGCGAATCCGGTCGGCGGTGGCGAAGTCCCGGCGCTTGCGGGCCTCCTCGCGCTCCGCGAGAAGGGCCTCGATGCGCGGGTCGCCCTCTTCCTCGCGGGTGCTCTCGGGCAGCGGACGCAGCAGGTCGAGCGCCAGCACCCGGTCCACCTCCTCCACGAGCGCGCGGCGGTCTGCGGCTTCCAGGGCCGGATCGCGCAGCGCCTCGAAGAGGGCGGCGAGCGCCCGCGGCGCGTTCAGATCGTCCCGAAGCGCGGCCCGGAATCGCTCGAGATGGGGCCGGATCCGCTCCGGCGAGGGTTTTCCGCCCTCGCCGGCCAGGGCCGCGGCCTGCTCGCGGAGCCGACGATAGCCCCGCCAGGCCGCCTCCATGGCCTCATCGGTGTAGGTCTGCTGTTGCCGGTAGTGGGCCTGGAGGAAGAAGAAGCGGAAGGCGCGGGGTTCGATGCCGGCGTCGATGAGATCCTGCAGCAGCCGGACGTTGCCCTTCGACTTCGCCATCTTCTCGCTGCCGAAGATGAGCCACTCGCAGTGGATCCAGGTGCGCACCCACGGGTGGACGCCGGTGGCGCACTCGCTCTGCGCCGTCTCGTTGGTGTGGTGGACCTGGATGTGGTCCACCCCGCCGGTATGGATGTCGAAGGGCACCCCCAGGTAGTGCATGCTCATCGCCGAGCATTCGATGTGCCAGCCGGGAAATCCCCGGCCCCAGGGTGAGTCCCACTCCTGCTGCCGGCGCACCCCCGGCGGAGCGAACTTCCACAGCGCGAAGTCCGCGGGGTGCCGCTTTCCGGGCACGTCGCCGATCCGATGCCCCCCTGCCTGCCCCTCGATGTCGAGCCCGGCGAACTCGCCGTAGCGCGGAAAGCGGGAGGTGTCGAAGTAGATCCCGTCCTCGATGCGGTAGGTGAAGCCCTTCTCCTCGAGGCTGCGGATCAGGGCGATCTGCTGCTCGATGTGCTCCGTCGCCCGGCAGAGGACCTCGGGCGGAAGGCAGCCCACCAGCGCCCGGTCGCGCAGCCAGAGCTCCGTGTACTCCCGGGCGATCTCCTCGGCACGGCGCCCGCTCTTCCGCGCGGCGGCCTCCATCTTGTCCTCCCCGGCGTCGGCGTCGTCGGTGAGGTGGCCCACGTCCGTGATGTTGACCACGTGGATCACCTCGTAGCCCTCGAGCCGGAGCACCCGCTTGAGCAGGTC
>JALSIO010000141.1 GCA_026989995.1 Myxococcales bacterium | reverse complement strand
CCTCGGCGAGGTGACCGAGGCCCGTGGCTCCGCCATGGCGGCCTCGGACCCGGCGTCCCGGGCGCGCGCGGAAGGCGAGCTGACCCGCGCACTGCGGGGGCTTTTCGCGGTGGCGGAGGCCTACCCGGAACTGCGGGCGAACCAGAACTTCCTGGACCTCCAGGCCCGGCTCGCCGAGCTCGAGGACGCGATCCAGAAGGCGCGCCGCTACTACAACGCGGTGATCCGGGATCTCAACACCGCATGCGAGGTCTTCCCCTCGAACCTCGTGGCCGGCGTCTTCGGCTTCCACCGCGGCGACTACTTCGAGCTCGCCGCCGACGCCGAAAGGAGCGTGCCCGAGGCGCGGTTCGGCACCTCCGCGTGAGGCGCGGGCCGCGGGAGGGGGCCGGAGCGGCCACCGCACCGGGGCCGCCGGCGGCCGCTGCCCTCCTCCCCCGGCGAAGGGCGCTCCTCGGCGTCTTCCTCCTCTTCGCGGCCACCGCGGCACGGGCCGAGGAGATCGCCCTCTTCCGGACCGACATCTTCCTCGGACGCAGCGACAGCTTCCTCGTCTCGGAGACCCTCGACTACGATTTCGGCCCGACTCCCCGCCACGGGATCGAGCGCGAGATCCCGCTCCGGCAGGGGAGGGCGGGAGACGGCCACCGCATGCGCCTCCGGGTCCTCGCGGTGGAGGACGCCGGTGGCGCCCCGCGCCCGTTCCGGGTGTCGGACACCGGGGAGCGGGTGCGGATCCGGATCGGGGACCCGAGTCGGACCGTCACCGGCATCCACCGCTACCGGATCCGCTACCGGGTCGAGGGGGCGCTCCTCTTCCACCCGGACTCCGAAGAGCTCTACTGGAACCTCACCGGGGACGGGTGGCGCGTCCCCATCCGCCGGGCCGAGGGCCGGGTCTTCCTGCCGGGGCGCGTCCCGGTCTCCGCGGTGCGCCTCCGGTGCTTCGCCGGGCCCCCCGGCGCCACCGCCGGCGGCTGCCGCAGCCATCCGGGGGAGGGGATCGTCGAGGTCGCCAGCCGGGAGCCCCTGGCACCGGGCGAGGGACTCACCCTCGCGCTCGCCCTCCCGGCGGGCACCCTCGAGCCGCCCGGAGCGGTCGAGCGCCTCGGGCGGCGGCTCTCGGACGCCGGGGCGGCCTGGGCCCTTCTCCCGCTCGGGACGGCCGCCCTGCTCTTCGGGTGGTGGCGGCGCAGGGGGCGGGATCCGGCCGGCCGGGGGTCCATCCCGGTGGCCTACGCGCCACCGGCGGGGCTCGCGCCCGCCGAGGTGGGCACCCTCCTCGACGAGCGCTTCGACCCCCGCGACCTCGCGGCCACCGTGCTCGACCTCGCGGTGCGCGGCTGGCTGGAGATCGTGCCGGTGCACCGGGAGGGCTTCTTCTTCCTCTCCCGCACCGATACCCGGCTCGAGCGCCGGCCACCCCCCGCCGACTCGCTGCGGCCCTTCGAGGAAGCGCTGCTCGCGGCGCTTTTCGCCGGCCGGAACGCCGTGCTCGCCTCTTCGCTCCGCAACCGCTTCCACACCGAGCTCCCCCGAATCGAGCGTGCCCTCTACGAGGGCCTCTGCGGACCCGGCCGCTACTTCCCGAGCTCGCCGGCCCGCATCCGCCGCCTCTACACGGGAGCCGCCATCGCCGTGGCCGTGCTCGGACACCTCGCGATGGCGGCCGGGCACAAACCCGCCGCGGCCCTCGCCTCGGCCGCCACGGGCGCCATCGTCTTCGCCTTCGGGCGGATCATGCCCCGCCGCACGCGCCGCGGCCGGGCCGCCCTCGAGCAGATCCTCGGCTTCCGGGAGTTCGTCGAGCGCGTGGACCGGGACCGCCTCGAGCGGCTCGGCCTGTCCACCCCGGAGCGATTCGAGCGGCTCCTCCCGCACGCCGTCGTCCTCGGCGTCGCGGACTCCTGGGCCGAGGCCTTCGCCGACCTCCTGCTGGAGGCACCGCCGTGGTACCGCGGAAGGGGAGGGAAGACCTTCGACCCCCGCTCCTTCGTATCGAGCCTCGGGCACAGCCTCGACACCGTGGGGCGCAGCCTCACCTCCTCGCCGCGGGGCTCGGGAAGCGGGTTCTCGGGGGGATCCTCCGGCGGGGGCTTCGGCGGCGGAGGGGGCGGGAGCTGGTGACAGGTGCCCCGGATGCCGCCCTCCCGGGCGCGTGGCCCGCCGGGGGGTGCCGGGCGCGCTAGTGCTCGTCGATCCCGTAGATCGACTGCTCGTAGTAGTCGGCCGTCTCCGCGATGAAGCGGATGGCGGATTCGACCTCGTCGGGGTCCGCATCGCGCAGGAGGAAGGTGTCGGTGAGGACGAGGTCGTCTCCCCGAATGGCCAGGGCGCCGTGGGGAAGACCGTAGTTGATCCGCAGCGCGGAGAGCAGACGCTCGCCCCGGATCCGGTCGACGTTGCCCACCACGCTCACGATGCGCACCATCTTCTCCGTGCCGTACTCGAAGGGCTCGATGTAGACCTTCTGCCGGCGGCCGTCTTCGAGCTTGATCTCGCAGTGGTCTCCGCACCAGAGCCATCCGTTCCTCCGGCAGACCTCCTCGAAGACCGGCGGAAGCTCCACCTCGCCCTCCTAGCCGTCCACGAAGCCCTTGAGCAGGCGGTTCCGGCTCGGATGGCGCAGCTTGCGCAGCGCCTTGGCCTCGATCTGCCGGACCCGCTCACGCGTCACGCCGTGCATCTGGCCCACCTGCTCCAGCGTGAGCTGGCCGTCCTCGCCGATGCCGAAGCGGCTCCTCAGCACGTCCTCCTCGCGCGGGGCGAGGGTCGCGAGGGCCTTGCGGATCTGGGCGGCGAGGTCCGCCCGGATCACCTCCTCCTGGGGGTCGCCACCCTCGGAGCTCTCGATGAAGTCGCCGAGCGAGCCGTCCTCGTCCTCGCCCACGGGGGTCTCCAGGCTGATGGGCTCCTTCGCGATCTCGAGCACCTTCCGGACCTTCTCGACCGGCATCTCCATCCGCTCTGCGAGCTCCTCCGGGGTCGGCTCGCGGCCCAGCGACTGCACCAGCTGGCGGGTGCAGCGCACCATCTTGTTGATGGTCTCGATCATGTGCACGGGGATCCGGATGGTGCGGGCCTGGTCGGCGATGGCCCGCGTGATCGCCTGTCGGATCCACCAGGTGGCATAGGTGGAGAACTTCCAGCCGCGGCGGTACTCGAACTTGTCCACCGCGCGCATGAGGCCGATGTTCCCCTCCTGGATCAGATCCAGGAAATGCAGGCCGCGATTCGTGTACCGCTTGGCGATGGAGACCACGAGCCGCAGATTGGCCTCGATGAGCTCGGACTTCGCCTCGTGGGTGCGCTGGTGGGCCTCCCGGTAGCGCTCGAGGGCGCGGGCGAGTTCGGCACGGCTCATGCCGTGGTCCTCTTCGATCCGGGCGTGCTCCGCGGCGAGCGCGTCGAGTTGGTCCTGCACCCGGGCCACGAGCTCCGGACTGCCCCCCAGGCGTTCGAGGGCCTCACGCCCGCGTCGGCTCCGCCGGGTGGAGAGGAGCCGCAGCTCGCGGAACTCGTCGGGGCGCAGGCCGAGAGGCCGGGTGACCTCCCGAGCTTCCGCCTCGAGGCGGGCCAGGCGGCTGGCGATGGCCTCGAGCTCCTGGGCGAGCGCCTGCACGCGGACCCGGGCGTAGCGACAGTCGAGGACTCCCTCCGCGATCTCCTCCCGGATCCGGCACACCTCACGCCGGAGCCCCTCCCGGGTGGCCTCGCCGGTCCGTGAGTTGGCGATGGCCGCAAGTCGCCGCTGGATCTCGGGCTGCCGACGGCGGATCTCGGCCACCGCATCGAGGAAGGCGCGCCTGCGCTCGTCCCGGGCCGGCGCCTCCTCCGGAAGCCCTTCGAGCAGATCGCCGAGATCGAGCCCCCCGTGGAGGAGGTCCTCGGCCTCCTGCTGGAGGATGCGCAGGCCAAACGCGGTCCCGAGCACGGCCCGGCCCTGGTCCCGCTCGCCGGCCTCGATGCGGCGGGCGATGGCCACCTCTCCCTCGCGGGTCAGAAGCGAGACCTGGCCCATCTCCCGGAGATAGGCCCGCACCGGGTCGTGGCTGTATCCCGACCCCTCGCGCGCCGCCTGCCCGCCCACCCGGATCCGGCTCGGCGCCGGCCGATCGCCGTCGACGACCGTGATCTCCTCCTCCTGGAAGATGGAGAGGACCTCCTCCACTCCGTCGGGAGAGTCGATCCGGTCGGAGAGATGCGCGCTCACCTCGTCGACGGTCACGAAACCGCGCGCGCGACCCGAGGAGAGCAGGCGCTGGACCTCGGGGTGGCTCCGCAGGCCCCCTCGGCCCTCGTCCGCCGCCGGCGGGCCGGCGGGCGGGTCCACCTCGGAGGGAGCCGCCTCACCACCGCGTCGCCGCCTCGCGGTGCGGGCCGTCCGGCCGCCTCTCCTCGGAGTCTGGGGCGCGCTCGAAGCCATGGGGGGTCTCCTCGTTCCGCGGGCCGCATCGATCCCACCGGGCTCAGGGCGCCCGGGTGCGGATCGTCTCCTGCAGCCGTCTCGCCTTTTCCCGAATGAGCGCCACGGGGTCGTCCTCGCCGCGCCGAAGCCGACCGGTGATCTCCGCCTGGAGGCTGCGGTGCCGACGGCGCCGCAGCCAGCGCAGGCAGTCGGCGACGATGCGCTCCGCGGTCCCGGCGTCGTGGGCGGGCGCCTCGCGGGTGGCGATCTCCGTCAAGCGACCGGCGGCCTCCGGCCCGAGCTCGGTGAGCAGCGCCGCCACGTCGGCAGGGCGGTCGCCGGGAAGCGCCCGCAGGGCGAGCACCACCTCGGCGGTGGGCGAGGCCGGGACGAGCTCCCGGAACTCGGCGGGATCGAGGGCCGCGCCGGCTCCGGGGTGCTGGAGCAGCGCCTGCACGAGCTGGGCGAGGTTCCGCTCCTGCACCGGATCCGGGCCCCGGTCGGAACCGGCCCCTTCGCGCCGGGGCTCCACGGGGACCGCATTCTCCGCCCGCCGGCGGTCTCCGCGGCGTTCGGCGATCACGGCCTCCTCGACATGTGCGGGGTCGAGATCGAGGCGGAGCGCGAGCCGCCGGATCGAATCGCCCCGCTCGACCGGGTGCTCGATGCGCGCGAGCAGAGGCGCGATCCGGCTCACGGCGTCGGCCTTCTCCCACGGCGTGTCGCAGCCCGACGAGAGGACCCGCGCGATGATCCCGTCGAGCGCGGGCGGTGCCTCGTCCACCCGGCGCGCGAGGGCCGCCGCGCCCTCCCG
>JALSIO010000140.1 GCA_026989995.1 Myxococcales bacterium | reverse complement strand
GGGTAGCAGGGGGGGGCGTCCGTGCCAGGGTCGGCAGCGGCCCGGAGCGGCGCATCGGGCGGGCGGGTACCCTGCGCAGGCCCGCGTCCCGGGACACCACTTCGAGGGGGCACCGCGTGCCGCCGATCCGTCGCCTCGCCATCGCCACCGGCGTCCTCCTGGCGCTGACCGCGGCGGGCACGGCGGGGTACGTGGTGATCGGGGGAATGACGCCCCTCGACGCCCTGTACATGACGGTGATCACGCTCTCGACGGTGGGTTACAGCGAAGTGCAGCCCCTCGGGCCCGGAGGCCGGCTCTTTACCATCTTCCTCATCGCCGGGGGGCTCGGGACGGTCCTCTATGCCACCGTGGCGGTGGCGGAGTTCTTCCTCGAGGGGCACCTCCGCGAGGTGCTGGAGCGACGAGCCATGACGCGCCGGATCGAGACGACCCGGGACCACGTGATCGTCTGCGGCTACGGCCGCCTCGGCCGGGAGGTGGCAAGCCAGCTCCACCGCGAGGGACGCGTGGTGGTCGTCATCGACCCCAACCCGGCCCTCGCCGAACGACTCGAGCGGGAGGGGCACCTCTTCCTGACCGCCTCGGCGCTCGAGGACGGCATCCTCGGGCGTGCCGGAGTCGAACGCGCGGCTGCGGTCGTCGCGGCCACGCCGAGCGACGCGGACAACGTCTACATCGCGCTCGCCGCGCGGGAGGCCCACCCCGGCATCGCGGTCCACGCCCGCGGGCAGAGCGAGGCGGGCATCCGCTACCTCCGCCTCGCGGGCGCGACCCAGGTGGTCTCGCCGTACCAGCTCGGCGGGCGGCGGATCGCCCAGGCGATCGTGCGACCCGCCGTGGTCGACTTCATCGAGCTCGCCTCGCCGGGCACGGGCGGGGAGATCGACCTCGAGCAGATCGCGATCCACCCGGGTTGCCGGGTCTGCGGGCTTCCGCTGCGGGAGCTCCCGCAGCACGGCGTGCGGGTGTCGGTGGTGGCCATCAAGCGCGCGGACCGCGCCTCGCTGATCCGCCCCACGGCCGGCGACACGATCGAGGCAGGCGACATCCTCGTCGTGGTGGGCGACCCCGAGAACCTCGGCCGCCTGGCCGAGCTGGCCGCTGCGTGAGCGAGCTCGCGCGGGCCCTCGGCGCCGCCCTCGCGGCCGGGCGCACCGAACCCGAGCTGCTCGCACGCCTCGGGGAGCCGGATCCGGCCGCGGCCGCCGCGGCGTTCGGCCGGCTCCTGGCCCTCCCGCCACTGAAGGAGCGAGCCGCGTGGCTCGGTGCCGAGCTCGCGCGGGGCGCTTCACCGGGAGCGGGCGCCGCGGCCCTCGCCGATCTCGCGCTGCACCGCCCCGACATCGGCCTCCTGCTCGACCGGGCCCCCCTCCTGCCGCGCGTGGTGGCCGCGAGCCGCGCGCTGGCGCGCACCCTCCTGCGCCGTCCGGATCTCGCCGACGAGCTTGCGGGCACGCCCCCGCCGCCGCCCCACGCACGCCCGGGGGAGCCGCTCCCTGTCGACTTCGAGGCGATTCGGGAACACAAGTATCGGGGCCTCCTGCGGATCGCCGCGCGGGACCTGGGCGGTCGCGACTTCCGACGGGGGATGGAGGAGCTCTCGGAGCTCGCGGACGCCTGCCTGTGTGGCGCGCTGGCCGCCGTCTGCGGGGAGGCGCGGGTGGAGCCGCCCGCCCTGTTCGCCCTCGGCAAGCTCGGCGGGCGAGAGCTCAACTTCTCGTCGGACGTGGACGTGCTCTTCATCTACGCGGCGGACTCGCCGGAGATCGACCTCGCCCGCAACCGGGAGCTCGAGCCGGTCATCCGGGCCTTCAGGAGCCGGCTCGAGGAGCGCTCCGCGCTCGGTTTCGGCTACCGGGTGGACCTCGACCTCCGGCCCGAGGGGCGCCAGGGAGCCCTGGCCAACTCCGTCCAGGCCGCCCTGACCTACTACGAGAGCTTCGGGCAGGAGTGGGAGCGCCAGGCCATGATCCGGCTGCGCCACGTGGCCGGGCCCGAGGAGCCGGCCCGGGCCTTCCAGGAGGCCGTCGCGCCCTTCGTCTGGCGCCGGGCGCTCGACCCGCGCGTCCTCGAGCGCGTGAGCGACATGAAGGCGCGCATCGAGCGCGAACGGCGCGACGCGGGGCGCGACCTCGGGCGGGAGCTCAAGGAGGGGCCGGGGGGGATCCGGGACGTGGAGTTCCTGGTGCAGGCCCTGCAGCTTCTGCTCGGCGGGCGCGACCCGAGCCTCCGGAGCGGAAACGTCCTCGACGCGCTCGCCGCACTGGCCCGGGCCCGGGCCCTTCCGGAGGAGGCGGCCGCGGACCTCTCGGACGCCTACCTCTGGCTCCGGCGCGCCGAGCACGCCCTGCAGATGGACGAGGAGCGGCAGACCCACCTGCTGCCGCGGAGCCCCACCGCCCTCGCCGCCCTCGCCCGGCGCATGGGCTACCCGCAGGAGACCGCGGCGGAGGCGCGCGACGCCCTCCTCGGCGACCACGAGGCCGTGCGTGCGCGGGTCCGCCGGCGCTTCCACGAGCTCGTCATCCGGGAGGCCGAGGAGGAATGACGGGCGCCGCGGACCTCATCCTCTGCGCCCTCCGCGACGTCCTCGGCGACTCGCTTCTCGCCCTGCAGCTCGACGACCGCGCCCCCCCCTTCGCGGAACGCCTGGCCGAGGCCGGGCTCGGCCTGCCGGGGGACGCCGCGCTCCGCCTCGGCCTGGCACGGCTGCTCGCGGCCAGCCTGCCGGACGCCCGGCTCGCGGCGAGCCGGCGCCCGCTCCTTCCGCGCATCGCGTCGCTCACGCCGGCCCACCCGCGCCGGCGCGGGGCCGAGCTCGACGCCGCCGCGGGCGAGGAGGACTCCTCGGACCTCGAGGCCTTCCTCGACCGACTGCGCATCGACCGCCGGGAGGAGACCTTTCTCGCCGCCTGCGTGGACCTCTCCGACCGCGTGCCCTTCCCGACGACCTCCGAGCTGCTCTCTGCGATCGCGGAGTGGATCCTCCGGCGGGCGCTGGCGGCGGCGCTGGCGCGCGGCCCCGCACCGGCGGGCCCGGTGACGGTGGTGGGAATGGGCAAGATCGGGGGGAGGGAGTTCAGCTACCACTCCGACCTCGACCTCGTCTTCCTCGTCGAGGGGGGAACCGACGAGATCCACCGCGCCTCGCGCGCCGCCCAGCGCCTCGTCCACTACCTCTCGACCATGACCGGGGCGGGCGTCGCCTACGCGGTCGATGTGCGGCTCCGGCCCTCCGGCCACCAGGGCATGCTCGTGACCTCCTTCGACGCCTTCCGGCGGTACCAGCTCGAGCGCGCCGACACCTGGGAGCACCTGGCCCTCGTCCGGGCCCGCGCCCTCGCCGGCGACCGGCAGCGGGCCGACCGGATGCTGCACGAGGTCCGGACGGCGCTGGCGGCGCGGGCGCAGTCCCCCTGGGGCTACGCCGCGGAAATGCGGGCACGGGTGGAGCGCCAGCGCGGGCGGGAGCGGCCGGGCGAGGTGGCGGTCAAGACCGGGCCGGGAGGCCTCATGGATCTCGACTTCCTCGCTGCGGGAGCCTTCCTCGAGCTCGGCCATCCGCCGGCGGGGCTTCCCTCCGTGGAGGGACTGCTCCGCGCCGCGGTGGGCGGGCCCGCCGTCGACGAGCTCCTCACCGCCTACCACCGGCTGCGGGTGGTGGAGGCGCGGGCCCGGCTGCTCGCCGGCCGCAGCCTCGAGGTGCTCGAACTCCGCGGAGCCGCCGCCCCGATCCTCGCCGCGCTCTGCGGCCACCGGGCCGACCCGGATGGCCTCGAAAAGGAGGTGGGCGCCCACCGGCGCGCGATCCGGCGGGCCTTCCGCGCCGTGGTGGAGGCCGGCACCGTCCGCCGCCTGGAGGAGCTCGGACCGGCCGGAGCGGGGCCCATCGAGCCGGCCGGAGACGGACCGCCCGAGCCCGACCCGACCGCGTGACCGCGGCGCTGGCGTGCAGCCGGGCAGACGCCTCGGCCCGTGCGCCGCGCCTTCTGCAGCAGCCCCTCGGACGGTTCCCGGTGCGGGACGCACCCCCGGCGGAGACGGCCGCCGGGCCCCGCGGACTGCTCCCCCGCCTGGCGGGGAGCTGCTAGCTTCCG
The DNA here is from genome assembly GCA_026989995.1 of Myxococcales bacterium. Taxonomy (GTDB): domain Bacteria; phylum Myxococcota_A; class UBA9160; order UBA9160; family JALSIO01; genus JALSIO01. The sequence continues at coordinate 1,125 of JALSIO010000140.1, read as the reverse complement.
CCCCCGGAGAGGTGCCGGAGTCCGGTTGAACGGGCCTGACTCGAAATCAGGTGTACCCTCCGGGGTACCGTGGGTTCGAATCCCACCCTCTCCGCCACCTCCCTCACGCCGGCCGGGCCGGATGCCTTCCAGGCCGCCGCGTGGACCCCTCCCGGAACCCGATCGACCGGGTGGAGCCCGCCGGGCCCCCGCCGTGTCGAGCCCCGAACCGGGGACGCCCCCCAGACATCGACACGGGAATGGACACATGAAAGTGCCGAGCGACGAAAGGGGAGCGGTCGGGCCGGCCACCGCGACGCAGCGGGCGCGGGTCCCGCGCCCGGACCGATGGGAAGTCCCGTCACACGATCGAGGTCCGGGGAGCCCGCTCGCAGCCCCCTCTTCACAGATCCCGGCTGAAGCGACCCGAGCGGAGGACGCGCCGGCGCGACACGGGCGCCGCCTGGATCCCCGGCTCCTACGGCAGCGGGATCGAGTCGGCCAACCTGCGTTCGGTGATCACGAAGTGCACAAGGCACCGCGATCCACCCTGGCCGTTCTTGTAGTACGGAATCACCACGAGGCGGCGATCCCCGAGGGCGCGCTGCAGGCGCGCCTCCTGGGCCTCGGTCAGATCCTTGCCGGGGCAGAAGGCGCGCCCCCAGCGGTAGGCCTGCAGCTGGGTGCCCACCTGAAGATGGATCTCCCCGCGCAGGAGATCCCACTCGTCCGAGGCATCGCCCACGGAGCGGAACGCCACCAGACGCCCCGCCTCACCGACGAAGTCCTCGGCCCCGGCGCCGGCGGGAACCAGCACCGCGAAGAAGAACGCCGCGAAGGCAGCGGAGACGAGCCGAAGAAGAGCCATGGTTTCCTCCTCCCGGACCGGGTGGAACCACCCGCGAATCGGTGCTCCCGGACCGGTTTCCGAGATGGTATGCGCTCCCCGCGGGGTCGCAATTCACCGGCCGCGGAACGCTGCGCCGGTGGGAACCGGGAGCGAACGCGGTCGTTCGCACCTGGCCCGGCCCACCTCTGCCCAACCGGCCTCGCCGGCACGGGCATCCCCGGAGCGGTCCTCCCCGAGGCGGGCTTCCGCCTCGAGGGCAGTTCGCACGGCGGCCGGACACACACCCCCCGCCGACC
>JALSIO010000139.1 GCA_026989995.1 Myxococcales bacterium | reverse complement strand
GAGATCGGCTTCTATCTCGTCTCGGATGGGAGCGCCACGCCGGTGAAGGTCCGCTGCCGTCCGCCGAGCTTCATCAACCTGCAGCCCATGGAACGGATGGTCCGCGGCTCGCTCCTCTCGGACATCATCCCGACCTTCGACTTCATCAACATGATCGGCGGGGAGTGCGACCGGTGACGGCGGAGGCGCCCATCCACCGCCGCGTCGATCGGGCGAGGGTTTGGAAGCTCCTCGGCGAGCCCGACGAGCAGATCGGCAGCGTCAACGATCCCCGCACCCACGAGGAGCAGGGCCACGTCTGGAACGAGAAGTGGATCTACTGGCGCCCCGGGAGCCGGGAGCCCGAGCGGGTCGCCCTCTGGAACCGATACGACTTCCTCGGCGCCTTCCGGGTGGGCGAGGGGGGCGCCCTGACGCCGGAGGAGCTCCCGCCGGGGTGAGCCCCGGAACGCGCCCGCCCGGGCCGCCGCCGCTCCGTCCCTTCGGACTCGTCCTCCACCACGACGGGCGCTTCAGCCACGAGGGCGAGCCCATCCGCCATCCCGGGCTCCGACGCCACTTCGAGAACCACGTCGCGTGGTTGCCGGAAGCAGGGGTCTACGTCGTCTTCCTCGGCCGCTTCCGGGGCATGGTCGAGGTCGAGGAGGCCGCCTTCTTCGTCCGCGAGGTGGACCTCCGCCGCGGAACCCTCCGGCTGCGGGGCGGGAGCGAGGAGGCGCTGCGCCCCGAGACCCTCGCCCTCTCGCCGCGGGACGGGGCGCTCCTCTGCCGCATCCGTCCCGAGCTCGCGCCGCTCGAGGGAGGACTGCTCGCCCGCTTCGACCGCGGTCCGCAGGCGGAGCTCCTCGCCGCCGTCGAAGAGCACCCGGGCGGCCTCGTCCTCCCCATCGGACCACCGGAGGCGCTGCGGCACCTGCCCTTCCCCGAGCTCCTCCCCCTCGAGCCGCTCTCGGCCGCGGGTCCGGTCCCCGGCCGGGGTGCCGGAAATCCGGGATCCGGTTAGATTCCCCGGGGCGCTTCCGCGGCGCGACTCCCGGCGGCGTAGCCAAGTGGGCGGCGTAGCCAAGTGGTAAGGCAGGGGCCTGCAAAGCCCTGATCACCGGTTCGAATCCGGTCGCCGCCTCCACGCGGGCGGGGGCTCGCCGCGCCGTCCGCCGCCGGGCCGGAGGTCGGCCGGCCTCCGCGGGTCCGCGTTCTCCGGGCCCCGCGTTCCGGGTGGCCGCGGGGAGGAGGCGGCGGCTTCGGTCCACGCCCGGAGGCGGCGCCGAGGCGGGCCCCGCTTCGCAGCCGTCTCCCCGCCTTCCTGCAGCGGCTGCCGGTGTCGGATCCCCCTCCCCGGGGTTGCCGGTCCCGCCGGCTCCGCCGTGCGCCGCGCTCCTCGTCTTCCCAGGCGTCGCGGGGCACGACGGGGCGATCACGGGGATGGGCGGCTCCGGGGCCCGTCCGGGTGCGCGGGCCGAGGTGCGCAACCTCCGCGTCCGGTCGAGCGGCGGCGCGGGCATCTCGGTGGGCGAGGACTCCCTGGTGGCGGGAAGCCCCCCCACGGAAACGGGTTGGCGGGGGTCGCGGTGGGGCACGGCTCCACCGTGTCGGGCGAACCGGTCCACCGGAACGGAAGCGGAGTCCTCGCAGCGGCGGGGGCTTTCGTGAAAGTCCGGCCCCAGCCCGCTTCGACCGGCCACCGGGCGGGCTTTCGTCGCCGCGGCGTCCGTGGCCCCGCGCTCATGCCCCTTCTGCGCGCGCGCGGCGACGCCCGCCGCGGCGCCGGCCCTTCGACGGGCCTCGCAGCCTGCGATCCGGCACGGGACTTGCGTTGGCGGGGAGGCGACCCCGGTCCCGGGGAGTGCTTCCATGGCGAGGCGAAGGCGGATGGAGGGTGCGGCGTCGTCGCGGCATCGCGCCGGCGACGGCCCTTGGGCGCGGGTCCGCGCGGGGCTCGTGGGGGTGCTGCTGGCGCTCGTCCTCGGGTGTCCGCCCGACGACCCGATTCCGCGGCCGCTGCCCGGCCGCCCGGACTGGAGGGAGCCCGGGCGGGTGGGAGTTCCGGGCGGCGCGGTGCAGGTGGCTGGTGGCAACCTGCTCCTGCGCCGGGTGGACCTGGTGCTCGACACGAGGCTCGGGCCCGTGGAGCTCGCCTACCACTGGAACGGCGCCACCGCGCGGTGGCGCTCGAGCCTCGAGCTCTTCTACGACGGCGAGGTCTTCGTGGATGGGACGGGCGCGGCGTATGCCGTGGGGGCGCTCGCGGACGGGGCGCCGATCCCGGGGAGCGCGTGGAGCCGGCTCGACGGCGAGCGGGTCCGCTCCCGGGGCGGGCTGGTGCACCGCTTCGGGCCCGATGGAGCGCTCGAGGCGGTCTACTGGGCCAGCGATCCGTGGCCGCGGCTCGAGCTCCTGCGGGACGGGGTCGGAAATGGGCCGCGGGCGGTACGGCAGTGCACGGCGCCCGGGGTGTGCACCCCGGTCTTCGACTTCGAGCGGGATCCGGCGGGCGCGCTTCGCGTGGCCGTGGACCGGGCCGGGCGCCGGGTGGAGTACGAGCGGGACGGTGAGGGTCGGCTCCTCCGGGTCCGCGGGCCGGTGGACCTCGCGCTCGGGCGGCCGGGCACGCGGTACCTCTACGGGCCGGAGGGCCGGCTCGAGGGCCTCGTGAACGCGGAGGGCGAGCAGATTGCCTACCGCTACGACGGGAGCGGGCGGCTGATCGGGGCGGCCCGCGTGGGCGGCGGCGATCCGGAAACCCGCCTGGCCTACGAGGGCCCGGACGGGAAGGCGCTTTTCACCACCCGGGTGACGGATGCGACCGGGCGGGTGCGGAGCTTCCGCTACGATGCCGAGCGTCGCATCCGGGAGGTGGAGATCGCCGCGGCGGACGAGCGCCGGACCCTGGACTGGGAGGGGCTCCGGCCGGTCCGGGAGGTGGATGCGGCAGGGCGCGCCACGCGGCTCACCTGGCGTGACGACGAGCTGGCCGAGCGCGTCCTTCCGTCCGGCCTCGTGGAGCGCTTCACCTGGGCCCCGGCCGCCGTGAACCGCGACGACCCCTGGCGCGCGCCGCTGGCCCGGGCGGAGGACGATCTCGGGCTCCGCGAGGAGCGCAGCTACGACGCCGAGGGTCGGCTGATCGCCATCCGGGATGGCGCGGGAGACGAAGTGCGCCTGGCCTGGGGCGGGGACGGGAGCCTCGCGGCCCGGACGCTTCCGGACGGCACCGAGCTCCGCTACCGCGAGGTGGGCGATCACGGCCATGCGCGGGTGCTCGAGGTCCGGGGCATCGTCCACGAGCGCGTGTACGACGGGGTGGGCAACCTCGAGGTGGGCCCCGCGGACGATGGGGCCGTGCTCCCGGGCGGGCTGCTGCGTACGGTCTACGACGGCGACCGGCGGCCCGTGCGGATCGAGCGCATCGGCCAGTCCATGCTGGGCTGGGTGGCGGAGGCGGCCGCCGTGGAGATCGACTGGCGGAGCGACGGCCAGCCCCGGGCGATCCGGCGCCCGCACGGTGACGACCACGTCTTCACCTACGACGCCCTCGGCCGGCTGCAGGAGCGCGCGTGGATCGTGGACGGAACGCCGCGCGTGACCCGCTTCGAGTGGGACGACGCCGGACGCCTGGTCGCGGAGGAGCTGCCGAACGGGATGCGGCGGGAGTGGGGCTACGACGCCGCGGGCCGGGTTTCCGCGCACCTGGCGGCCCGGGACGGCACCATCGAGGCGGTCGCGCTCCGGGCCCACCGGGCCGGTGATCTCGAGGCCGTCTACGACTCGGCAGCCGGCGGCTCCGAGCGGTTCGTGCGCGACGCCGCGGGGTGGATCGCCGCGATCGAATTTCCCGGGGGCGAGCGCCTTCTGCTCGATCGCGATCTCCGCGGGCGCGTGGTCCGGGAGCGGTACCTGCACCCCGACGGCTCCCTCCTGCGCGAGGTCGAGCGCGCCTACGATGCGGCGGGTCGTCTGGTCCGCATCGACGCGGGGGGCGGCGCCTCGGTGGAGTACCGGTTCGAGGGAGGACGCCGGGTGGAGGCCCGCGCGGGAAACGGGCTGCTCCGCCGCTTCGTCCACGATCCGCTCACCGGCGGCCTCGCATCTGCGCGCACCACGGACGCCGCCGGGGGCCTGGTGGAGGAGACGACGGTCACGCGCCGCGAGGCATCGGCGGGCTTTCCGATCCGGGTCGGGGTGGAGACTTCCACCCGGCGGGGGGTCGTCGCGGAGACCACAGAGACCTACTACCTCGCACCGCACGCCCTTTCGCCCTACCCGGAGGCGGGCCGGCGCGTCGTCTACTGGACCGACGCGCGCGAGGTGTCGGGGGAGCGCTTCAGCTACGACGCCCTGGGCCAGAGGCGCTCGGACCTCGACCACGCCTTCGAGACGAATCCGGAGGGGAACCGGCTGCTCCTCACCTCCGCCGGGGGAGGCATCGCCTACCGCTACGACGCCGCGGGCTTCGCGGTGGAACGGGGTGGGGTGGCCATCGGCTGGAGTGCCGCCGGGCGGATCGCGACCCTCGGTGACGATCGCTTCGAGTTCGACCTGTCGGGGCGGCCGCTTCGCTTCGTCCGTGGCGGGATGGAAACGCGGTTTCTCTTCGGTGGCCGGGTGGAGGCGGACTCCGAGAGGCGTCCCCGGGCCCTCGACCTCGGCCCGGTGCGCGTCGATCTCGCGGGCGGTGCACACCGCTTCCGGCACCTGGATCTCCGCGGCAACGTGAAGTTCGTGACCGACCCCGCGGGCCGTGTGGCGACCCACCACGTCTACCGCCCCTACGGCCTGCACGAGACCCTGGGAGAGCCGGACACCACGGCCGGGTTCGGGGGCGGCCGGGAGATCGCACCCGGCCTGTGGCTGCTCGGCGCGCGGGTCCTCGATTCCGAGAGCGCGCGCTTCCTCTCGCCGGATCCCCTGCTCTCGCTGGACAGCCAGTACGCCTACGCCTTCGGCAATCCGCTGCACTTCGGGGATCCGGGGGGACTGCAGCCCCTCCGAATGGGGGACATCATCGCGCTCCTGCTCGCCACCGCCGGAACCGGTGCATCGGTGGTCTCCCTGGCCACGTTGGGGCCGGTGGCGGCCGCGGGAACGGCGGTGGCGGCCGGTGTCGGCTTCGGCGTCTCGGGAGCGGGTCTCGCGGCGGCGGTGGCCCAGGCCGGTCTGGTGTTGGGAACCCCGGCCGGCGATCCGATCCCATCCGTGTACGGGGGTGCCCCCGGTCACCCCACCGG
>JALSIO010000138.1 GCA_026989995.1 Myxococcales bacterium | reverse complement strand
CGTCTGCACCGGCTCGGTCTGCGGCTGGTTGGGCACGTAGCCGAGGGCGTCGAGGATGGCCACGGGAATCGCCGCCGCAGGGATCGCCACCAGTTTGGGCACGATGCTCCAGAAGGCGCCGTACTGCGCCTCCCGCCGGCGGCCGGTGAGCAGTTCGTCGTAGTCGATGGCGTCGGCCTGGATCGAGGGCGCGAGCACGAAGCCGGCTCCGAACTGGCTCCCTCCGAGGGCGAGGAGCGCCAGCGCCGGGGCGACGTCGCCCTCCCCGAGCCACCACGCCCCGGCGTTGGCCACGATGCCGACGGCCATGGCCTGGAGCCACGCCCCCCGCTTTCCCACGCGCTGGGAGAGGCGCACCCAGAGCGGGATGCAGAGGAAGCCGACGCCGACGTAGAGGGTCAGGCCGGCCGCCAGGAAGAGGGCCTCGTTTCCGGGCCGGATCACGTAGGCGTTCATGAAGGGAAGCAGCAGGCCGGGCATCGCACCGCCGAGGGCAAAGATCGCGTAGACGGCGAGGAGGATGCGGAAGGGCCGGTTGCGGAGTGCCCGCCGGACCCCGGGCACCAGGGGATTGGGGCGCCTTCCGGGGTGGTGCGGCGCCTCGCGCACCACGGCCACGAGCAGGGCGTAGCCCGCGACGAAGAGCAGGGCCAGGAAGGCCGCCATGGCGCGAAAGGCGAGCTCGGGATCGCCCAGGCGGGATTCGAGCAGGCCCGGAAGCGGCGCCGCGATCAGCGTGCCGAGCACCGTGAACGCCGCGCGCCACCCGAAAAGCCGCGAGCGCTCGTGGTACCCCGGGGTGAGCTCGGGGCCGAGCGCGTTGTGCGGCACCACGCAGACGGTGTCGAAGAGGAAGAAGAGCAGGAAGGTCGCCGTGAGCCAGCCCGCTGCCGAAAGCGGCGACAGCCAGCCGGGAGGGGAGAAGAGGAGGTAGAAGCAGGCGGCGCAAAGCGGTGCCCCGAGGGCGATGTAGGGCCGCCGGCGCCCGTAGCGCGTGCGGGTGCGGTCCGAGATCCATCCCATGATCGGGTCCGTGATCGCATCGAAGGCCCGCGCGAGGGCGATGGCCACGGCGATGTGGGCCAGCGGAACCACCACCACGTCGGCGTAGAACTTGGTCAGATGGATCGCGATGAGCAGCCCCATCCCCGCGCCCGCGAGGCTCGGAGCGCCGTAGGCGATCTTCACCGCGAGGGGGAGCGGGGCCTCTGGATCGGCGGCGGACCCACCGGCGGGCGCGGCCGGGGGTGGCCGGGCGGTGTGCGCGGACGGCCCCGCGGCAGCCGAACGGCCGGGGCCTCGCACCCACCGATCCTTCTTCATTCCGCGCCCGCCCGCATCGACTCCGGCCCGGCGCATGGCCCGGGCATGGATGCCGGTCCCCCGGCACGGAGGCCAGGGTAGCGGGTGGCGACCCCCCGGACCCGCTTCGGACGAAGCGGAGGGGCCGGGGGGCGGGTGGTACGTTCCACCCCACGTGCACGCCACCGAGCTTCTCGCCGTTCTCGCTGCCGCCGCGCTCGGCGCGGCGCTCCTCGAAAGGCTGCGGCTTCCCGCCGTGGTCGGCTTCCTGCTCGCCGGGGCGGTGCTCGGACCGGGCGGCTTCGGCCTGGTGGAGGATCCGGAGTCGGTCTTCCGGATCGCCGAATTCGGGGTGGCGCTGCTGCTCTTCGAGATCGGCCTCGAGCTTCCTCTCGAGGAGCTCCGGCGGAGCCTGCGCACGGCGTTGCTGGCTGGCGTGCTCCAGGTGGCGGTCAGCGTGCTCGGAGTCGCGCTGGTCGGGACGCTGCTCGGGCTTCCCGCCGCGCAGGCCACGGTGCTCGGCATGCTGGTGGCCCTCTCGAGTACGGCCCTGGTGATGCGGCTGCTCGGCCAGCGAGGCGAGGTCGACACCCCCCACGGCCGGATCGCGCTGGGCATCCTGCTCCTGCAGGATCTCTGCATCGTCCCCTTCCTGCTCGCCATCCCGCTGCTGGCCGGATCCGCCGGAAGCCACCCCGGGGACCTCGCCCTCGCGGTGGCCGCAGCTGTCGGGCAGGCGGCGCTGCTTTTCGCTGGCGCGCGATTCGTGCTTCCCTTCGTCCTGGATCGCGTCGCCCGCCTGCGCTCCCGGGATCTCTTCGGACTGGTGGCGCTGCTGGTCGCCCTCGGCATGGCGGAGCTCTCCCATCTCCTCGGCCTCGGGCTCGCCGTCGGCGCCTTCATCGCGGGGCTGGTGCTCTCGGCCTCGCCCTATGCCGCCCAGCTCTTTGCCGAGGTGGCGCCACTGCGGGGCGTGCTTCTCGGCATCTTCTTCACGTCGGTGGGGATGCTCCTCGACCTCGGGGCCGCCGTGGCGCTGGCGCCGCTGGTGGTGGTCTACGTCACCGGGGTGGTCGTGCTCAAGAGCCTCGTGGTGATCGCGATCGTGGCCTGGGTCTTCCAGCGGACCCTTCGCACCGCGATCCTCGCCGGGCTCGCGCTCGGCCAGACCGGTGAGTTCTCCTTCGTGATCGCGGCCGCCGCTTCCCAGGCGGGGCTCGTCGATCCGGAGCTCGAGCAGGTCTTCGTCGCCGGCTCCATCCTCACCCTGGTGGCGAGCCCCTTCCTGATTCGCGCCTCGCCCTGGATTGCCGATCGCCTCGCCCGGGGCGGGGGGGCCTCCGGCACCCCGGCACCCGAGCTTCGCGACCACGCCGTGGTCGCGGGCTACGGACTCGCGGGTCGCACCCTGGCCGGAGTCTTCGCCGTCTCCGGCATTCCCTACCGGGTCGTGGACGCGAACCCGAGCTCGGTGGAGCGCGCCCGGGCGGTGGGCGACCCGGTGACGTTCGGTGACGTGACGCGCCCGGCGGTGCAGGAGCTGCTCGGCGTGCCCCGGGCGCGGGTCTTCTGCATCGCGATCAACGACCCGGTGGCGACCCGCTCCGCCATCGAGGTGGCCCGGCGGCTCGCACCTGAGGTCCCGATCCTCGCGCGCACCCACTACGCGCGGGATCTCGACGATCTCTACGCCCACGGCGCCACGGAGGTGGTGGCGGAGGAGCTCGAGGCCACCATCGACCTGGTGAGCAAGGCGCTGCGGCGCTTCGACCTCCCCGCCGCCGCGGTCGCCCACTTCGCCGACCAGATGCGCGACGAGGGCTACGAGCTTCTCCGCGGCCCGCTCGGCTTCCGGCTCGACCCGTGGGTCGCCGACCTCCTGGAGGAGGTCGCGAGCGAGTGGGTGGAGGTTCCCGCGGAGGGGCCGTCGGGGAGGAGCCTGGCCGAGCTCGCCATCCGAGAGCGCACGGGGGCGAGCGTGCTCGCGATCCGCCGGGCCGGCGAGACCACCTCCAATCCTCCGGCGTCTGCGATCCTCGAGCCCGGTGACTCCCTGCTCGTGCTCGGAACCGCCGAACAGATCGCGTCGCTTCGGGCGCTGCTCGCCCGCGGTGGCGAGGACTCCGGTGAGGTGACGCTTCTCGCGTGAGCTCCCTCAGCTTCCGACCGCGCGCGGCCGGCCCACCCGCCGGAGCATGAGCCGCTCGTAGGTCCGCGGTGCGAGGCGGGAGACCCACCAGGCCAGCCGGGCGAAGCCGGGAACGAAGACCCTCCGCTTCCGGCGCACGAGCCCCCGGTAGATGGCCTCGGCGGCTCGCTCCGGGGGGATGGCGCCCGCGGCCCCGGTGCGGGCACCGGGAGGAGGAGGGCCTCCGTCGGGTCCGAGACCGTGGGCCTCGATGGCGGTGTCCACGAAGGAGGGGCAGACCACCGTCACCGAGACCCCCGTTCCCCGGAGCTCGGCACGAAGCGAGTCGAAGAGCCCGTGCAGCGCGTGCTTGCTCGCCGAGTAGCCGCACCGGGTCGCCAGCGGCGCAAAGCCCGCCACGCTCGAGAGCACCGCGATGCGCCCGCGGCGCCGGAGCAGCTCGGGCAGCGCTGCGTGGGTCGGCCGCACCGAGCCGGTGAAGTTGACCTCCATCACCCGGCGCAGGACCTCGGGAGAAGTCTCCGCGAAGACACCGAAGTGGGTGATCCCGGCGGCGAGGACCAGCGCGTCGAGGCCGCCGAAGTGCTCGACCGCCGCCCGCACCGCGCGCTCGCAGTCGGCCGGGTCGGTGACGTCGCAGCGCAGGGCCCGGGCCTCCGCCCCCCACTCGCGCAGCTCCAGGGCGAGCTCGCGGACCCCCGCCTCGTCGGCGTCGGTGAGCAGCTGGCGCACTCCGGCCCTCGCGAGCCGCCGGGCCAGTGCGCTTCCGATCCCCCCTGCGGCGCCGGTGAGCAGCGCGACCTCGCCTTTCATGCCCGACCTCCCCCGCGCCGCGGGACGCGCCCCCGACCGCCGGGAAGGCTAGCCGCCGCTGTGCCGGCCCGCGGCCCGCTACCAGGTGTAGTGGTCGAGGCCGTAGACGAGGGCCCCGCCGAAGAAGCCCGTCAGCCCGACGAGTGCTGCGGCCGCGAAGAGGGTGGCGAGGTAGGCCCCCCGCCCGCCGCCGCCGCGGTGGAAGCGCTCCGAGAGGATGGCCGCCACCACGGCCACCACCGCCGTGGCCGTGCCGGAGATGCGGTGGGCGGTCATCACCCACTCGTCGTCGTCGAAGGTGAATCCCCCGAAGAACCAGCCGAGCACCGCCGCGCCGAGTGCGCCGATCCCCCCGAGAAGGACGCAGAAACGGGCCGCGTGGGCGTAGAGGAGGTTCGGCCGCACGAGGGCGAGGAGCTCCGCGAGGACGGCGGCGGTGAGAAGCGCGATGGGAAAGTGCGTGGCAGGGGGATGGAACTTCCCGAGCCACGCGAGCGGGCGCGGAACACCCGGGGGCGGCCACGCCTCGCGCTCCTCCTCGTGCGGAGCCGCCGACGGTTCGCCACCGGCGGGCGCGGACCGGGTGGTCGGGGCGTTGGCCGCGCCCGCGGGCCGCGCGGCCGCGTCGCCGGTCCGACCGCCCAGGGTCCCTTTTCCGGGAGCGGTCGCCCCTTCTCCGGATCCGGTGGCGGGCTGCTCTCCTGCGGGCGGGGCGCTCCTCTCCTCGCGGGCCTCGCGGTGTCCTTTGTGGGCGAGGGCGACGGGCGCCGCGGCGGTCACCGCGAGGAGCGCGACCCCGATCCGCGCCGCGGATCCCCTTCGTGCCGTGTGCATCCGATCTCCTCCCGGGATTCGAAGACGGGCCGTGAACGGCCCGCCCGCCGACCCAGCGCCGGCCTCCGTTATACCCTACCCGGGTAGGGAAAATAGCGGGGGTCGGCGCCGAGGGGACCCCGGCGGCGCAGCGG
>JALSIO010000137.1 GCA_026989995.1 Myxococcales bacterium | reverse complement strand
CGTGCTCGAGCACATCTTCGACTTCGGCGAGGCCCTCGTGGCCTACCACAAGACGTTCCGCAGGTGACCCCTTCCGAGGCCACCGCATCCATCCACCGAGGAGGATCCCCACCGTGAGCGAATCCCAGGACGGCTTCCCCTACCTCGAACAGAAGATCGTGGTCGACCTCCGGATCGAGCTTCTCACCGGCCTCCACATCGGGGGAAACGACACCGGCATCGCCATCGGCGGCGCCGACCGGCTCGTCGTCCGCGACCCGTCGACCTCGTGGCCCTACGTCCCCGGAAGCTCCCTCAAGGGCAAGCTCCGCAGCCTCTGCGAGCGGGCCGGCCTCGGGAACGTCCGGCTCGAGCCGGATCTCTCCCGGAGGAGCCCCTGCGAGTGCTGCCGCTGCGGGCGGTGCGACGTCTGTGCCGTCTTCGGCGTCGCCGCGGAGGTCGGCCAGGGCCAGGCCGCCGGTGGCGAGGGCGAGGTCCACGCGGGAGCCGCGCGCCTGCTCGTCCGCGACGCCCGCCTCGAGAATGACGACGAGGTCGGGGGCTGGCCGTACCTCGACATGCCCTACACCGAGGTCAAGACCGAGGTCAGCATCGACCGGCTCACGAGCGCCGCCAACCCGCGGCAGTTCGAGCGCGTGCCCGCCGGTGCCCGCTTCGGCACTTCGCTGATCCTGAACGTCTACCGGGGCGACCCGAGCGAGCGCTTCGCCCGCCTCGTGCTCGACGCGCTCGCCCTGCTCTCCGCGGACGCGCTCGGCGGGCAGGGCTCCCGCGGCTACGGCGCCGCGCGGCTCGAGACCGTCCGCGCCACCCGGCTCCGGATCACGCCCGAGGGCCTCGTGGCCGATGCGATCGACCGGCTCGGGGAGCTCCCCCTGCTGCAGCGCTTCGACCTCGGCAAGCGGGTCGCGGCGTCGGCGGCCTGATCCCGGTGGACCTCTACCTCCTCCGCTTTCCGGAGGGCATCCACCTCGGCGCCGGAACCGGCGAGCTCGCGCGCACCGAGCCCCTGCCCCGCTCGGATACGCTCACGGCCGCGCTCCTCTCGGTCTGGCGCCACGTGGACCCGGCGGCGGAGATCGGGGAGCTCGCGAAAGACCCGCCCTTCTCCGTCTCGTCCGCGATCCCCTGGCATCGGCGGGCCGGCTCGCGCGAGGCCGAGTGGCTGCTGCCCCTGCCCCCGGGTGCCTTCGATCACCTGCCGGACCCGAAGGCGCGCAAGGCCCTTCGCCGGGTGCGCCACGCCGCGCCCGGGCTCCTCGCCCGAGCGCTACGCGGCGGCGCCCCGGACCCGGACGATCCGGGCCTCGTGATGGGCGGAACCCTCTGGCTCGAGTGCCCGCCGCCGGGAGAGGGGTGGCTCTACGGCACGGAACGGACCACGCGACTCGCGGTGGACCGCCTCACGGGCGGTCCGGTCTCGGGCATGCTCTTCAGCTTCGCCCGCACCCGCTTCCGCTGGGATGCCTCGACCGAGGCCGGAGCCGGGGTGCTCGTCGAGCTTCGCCGGCCCGAGCTGAAGCCCCGCTTCGAGGTGGCGCTCGAGCTGCTCGGGATGGAGGGACTGGGGGGCGACCGAAGCGTGGGCCTCGGTCACTTCGAGGTCGTCGACCGCCAGCCGGTGACCCTGCCGGAGCTCGGGCAGGGAGCGAAGCTGCTGCTGTCCCTCACGGCGCCCCACCCGGAGGCCCTCTCCCGCGGCCTCCTCGACCCGCCGGCGCGCTACGAGATCGTCGAGCGCGGCGGGTGGGTGACGAGCCCGGGAGCAGCGACGCTCCGGAGGCGTCGCCTCCGGATGCTGGCGGAGGGCTCCCTGGTGGCGGCGGTGGAGGGCCGCCTCGGCCGGAGCGTGCGGGTCCTCGATCCGATTCCCGAGCTCGGCCTGCGCCACCCGGTGTACCGGGGCGCCGAGCCCCTGGCGCTCGACGTCGATCCCAGCGCCAGCGGGAGCCAGCCATGAGCCCCGCCGCGGTCGGGGCGCAGACCTGGCGCCTGCACGTTTTCACGCCGGTGCACGTGGGAAGCGGCGCGGAGGCACGGCCGGGGCTCGACATCCTGGCCACCGGCCGGAACCTCACCTACGTGCTCGACTGGAACCGGCTGCTCGCGAGCCTTCCGCCCGATACGGCGGCAGCCGACGCGGTGAGCCAGGCCCTCCGCCCCGGAAGCGGATCCCGCGAGGCCGAGCTCCTCCGGGCGCTCGACGGCGCCGGACTCGCCCTGGACGCCATCTCCCTGGCCCAGCTCGAAGGCGACTGGCCCCGCGGGAACCTCCGGCTCCAGATCCGCCGCGCCGACGGCGCGGCGCTCCTTCCCGGCTCCTCGATCAAGGGAGCACTCCGCACCGCGGCGCTCGCGGCGTGCCTCGCGAAGCGGGGACCCGACCTCGAGGTGGCGTTCCGCGATCTCGTGGCGCACAGGCTCGCGAGGCTTCGCGGGCGGCGCGGGGTCCGTCCGAAGGGAAGCGAGCTCGTCGAGGAACCGCTCCTGGCACCTTCCCCGGCCACCCCCGCGCGGCTCGACGCGCCGCACCGCGACCTGCTGCGGCTCCTCGGCGTGGGCGACGCCACCTTCCCGAGCGAGGCCCTCCGCGTGACCCGGGTCGAGATCCACCAGTGCGGGGGCGCGGCCGGCGAGGACCGGCGTCTCAGCACCAAGCTGGCGGCCGAGTGCCTCGCACCGGGCAGCAGCGCCCGCGTGCGGCTCGAGTGGAACGACGCCCTGCGGGCGCTCGGCCGCGAAGGGGGGCTCTGGCGAACCGGGGAGGATCTCTCCTTCGAGGACATCCTGCGAAGCGCCCGCGGGCTCGCCCGGCACCATCTCGATCACGACCGCGCGCGCTTCGACGCGGCCGGGCTCAGCCGCGCCGCTGCCGCAGTCGGTGCCCTCCGGCGTCTTGCGGACGATGAGGATCTCCTGGTCCTGCGGCTCGGGTGGGGAATCGGCTGGGAGGGCACCACCGGGGGCTTCGCGGATGCCTCACTGCGGGAGGAGATCCGGGAGGTCGACTGGCGCGACGGGCCGACCCGCACCTGGTCCCGGCGCAACTTCCCCGCGACGCGCAAGCTCGTCTCCTGGATGTGGAGGCCCCAGCCCGGCGGCCCGGCGCGAGCCTTCGAGGGCTACCAGCTCCCGCTCGGGTGGGTCGTCCTCGAGCCCGAGGGACTCGGGCGCGTGGAGGTCCCGGAGTGGCCGGCCCGCCCCGCCACTCCGGTGGCCCGCTCGCGGGGGCCCGCGCCCCCCACGCACCGGCAAGCGCGGCGCGAACGCCGCGAAGAGCCCCCGGCGCCGGCGCCCACCGCGGTGCCCCGACGGCGGGCCATCCCCGTTTCGGTCCCCCCCGCGGGCGAGGAGGTCACGGCGGTGGTGCTCGAGAAGCGGACCTCGAAGGGCAAGCCCCGCTTCGAGATCGAGGGCACCTCCCTTTCGGGGAGCCTCGCGGGAAGCAGCGAAGCCCCTCCCTCCGAGCTCGCGGCGGGCACGCGTGTACGCCTGCGGGTCAAGGCCCCCGACAGCCGGGGCCAGAACATCCAGTTCGAGTGGATCGGGCTCGCCGACGACCGCGATCCCGGAGATCGCCCAGGCTAGGATCCGACACGTCGACGAACGCCCGCCCTCGCGATCCCCGGGAGCGACGCCTCCCTCTTCGGACCGCTTCCCACCGCGAAGCCGGCCGGGAACCCGACGCGGCCCCTCGCCGACCTGTGCGGATCCACTTCCCCATCGATCCACGGCAAGGCATGACGCAGCCCTGCTGGAGCGCCTCCAACGCCGGCAGATCCTGCCGCGGACTCCAGCGGACGCCCTTCGCTCGATCTGGCACGCACCACGCTGCAGCGCCTCGATCGTCGGCAGGCCCTCTCCCGGACCCCCGGCCCGCCTCGCGCCCGGCGCCGTGGCCGGGGCCGTCGAAGACCCCGGCGGCACCCCACCGCACCTTCCACCCAGGCCGCGCTCGCGCGTTTCGGGCCGGTTCCACCGCGTGCTTCCATCGACTCCAGCTACCTTCCCTGAACCATGTCGACCGCCCTCACGACCGACCGGACCATCGAATCCCGCCCGTGCCCCGTACAGGCGACCCACGGAATGTCGCGTTCTCCAGCGAGGCGCCGAATCCTGTGCCCGAGCTCGGTGCGGACGAACCGCATGACGACCACCACGTCCGCCTCATCGAATCGGGAATCGATCCGCTTCACGAAGCGGCCAATGTTGGACGACCAGCCTGGGAAGGCGAACTCGACGCGCGTTCCGGGGCGAAGGTGTTCCACTGCATCCCGCACCTCGGCCTCGTAACGCTTCTGTGTCTCATTCCCCCCGATGAACAGAACCTTCACCGAGCGGAAGACGGGACTGGGCTGGAGCACCGCCCCCGCTCCGCTCCGCTCGCGAAGCCTCTGAACGTTCGCCTCCAGCTCCGGATCGTGGTAGCCGAAGATCCGCAGGTGCTCCACGATACCTTCCGCACGATCGCAGTCCCCATCGGCCGCTGCATCGCGAAACAAGCCGTGGGCCAGGGCCCGCGCATCCTCTCTTCGCCCCCGAATGAGCGCAAGGCGAAAGAGCGCCTCGTCGCGTTCGGTTCGGCTCCAGAAGGGCTCCCAGAGCGCCTCTCCTTCCGGTGCGGACGGCCCGAGCAACACGTCGAGCCATTTCGGTGCGATGCGGCTATCCCGCGCGAGCCGCTCCATCCCGTCCAACGCCGCGCTCGCCGACTCCTCGTCCGGTGGGCACGAAGCCCGGGCCGCCGCCAACAGGCCCCGAAAACCCTGAAACCGCTCGTCGGCGGAGAGCGGCACATCCCCGCTTTCCAACCATTCTCGAAGCCTGTTCCGCAGCCCCTCCGACCGGGCGAAAAGCGCTCCGAGGTCATCCGGGGGAAATCTGCCCACGAGCGCCCGGGGCTGGCGCGAAAAGATCACCTTCGCCAGGACCTCGGCTCCCCGGGCTCCGGTCAGAATCGCGTTCTCAAGTGCCTCGAGAAGAAGATCCCCCGGGAGTTCTACTCCCGCATCCAGGGCGGCGCACAGCCGATCGGTCGCACCTCCCGCGGATGCGGGAGCTACTTCCCGCAGTTCCAGGAGCGCCAAGTAGGCCGAGCAACGATCCCGGAGGCCCGACCG
Organism: Myxococcales bacterium; assembly: GCA_026989995.1. Lineage (GTDB taxonomy): Bacteria > Myxococcota_A > UBA9160 > UBA9160 > JALSIO01 > JALSIO01. The sequence continues at coordinate 114 of JALSIO010000137.1, read as the reverse complement.
CGTCCATACCACCTCGCTCGAGGTCGTCATGAGCTCGGTCGCCCGGCGAAGCCAGCCGACCGCTTCCTCGAGTTCCGGCGTGCCCCCCTTCTCATTGCGAAGAACCGCGGAAAA
>JALSIO010000136.1 GCA_026989995.1 Myxococcales bacterium | reverse complement strand
CGTGCCTCCGCTTCCGGCGGATGGCGTCTCCGCCGAAGCCCCGGCCGCGGCCTGAACCGCGGCTCCCGCGCCGCGGCTCCCAGGGGGTTCGTCGATGCCGCCCTCGGGATCCGCTCCCGCGCGGAGACCATTCCCACGGCCCGGCGGGGCCTGCCCCCTCGCCCGGAACCGGATGCACGGGGCCCGGATCTAGCCCGTCCGGTCGAGGGAGAGCATCCGGTGCGCCTCGACCAGGCGCTCCCGGATGGGGATCCCCGCCGGGCAGCTTCCGGCGCAGGGCGCCGGACATCCCGCGCAGACCGCGGCGTTGCGGGGGAGGGCGGCATAGCGGGCGATCCCCTCCCGCTCGTGCCCGTAGTCCTCGAAGTACATGCGGTGCCGGAGCACGTCCGGGATCGGGACGCCCTCCGGGCAGGCCGGGAGGCACTCCCCGCAGTGGGGAGAGCACCAGGTGCCCGCGACCTGCCGGTCGTACTCCTCGAGGATCGCGAGATCACGGGGTCCCGGGGCTGCGCCGGAGGCGTAGAGGTACTCGTCCACGTGTTGGAACTCCCGGAAGGAGATGACCACGCAGGAGACGTCGGGGTTGGAGAGCACCCACTTGAAGGCAGCCTGGCTGTAGGCGTCGGCGTGCTCGCGGAAGCCGGCGAGGCCGTGGTGCCGCGCCCCCTTGAGCGTCTTCATCGCCACCACCCCCATGTCCTGTTCCTCCCGGGCGCGCCGGATCAGCTCGGGCTGACCGCGCCAGGCCCCGTGGTGGTAGGCGAGCATCATGACGTCGAAGCGGCCGCTCGCGATCGCGGCTTCCGCGACCTCCTCGAGGCGGGGCGTGTGGCTCGAGAAGCCGAGGAAGCGGGCCTTGCCGGCCTCCCGGAGCCGGTCGAAGGCCTCGTGGAGGTTCGGGTCGAGGATCCGCTCCACGGAGTCGCACGAATGGACGTGGACGAGGTCGACGTAGTCGGTGCCGAGGCGGCGGAGGCTCCCCTCGACCACCTCGGTGTAGCGCCGCACGGGGCTCCCGGCGGGGAGGTGGCCGATGGGGGTGCAGAACTTGGTGGCGAGGAAGAGGCCATCCCGCCGGCCCCGGATCGCCCGGCCCACCGCCTCCTCGCTGCCGGTCGCGGAGTAGTCGGGGGCGGTGTCGATGTAGTTCACGCCGCGATCGAGGAGCTGGCGCACGATCTCGGTCCCCTTCTCGCCGGAGATCGGTCCGGCGCCGGCCACGATGTCGGAGACCCGGAACCCGGTCCTCCCGAGTCGCCGGTGGGCACGGATTCGCGAGCCCTTCCAGCGCTCGAGCCACTCCTCGTGGGTGAGCGGAACCTCGGGCGCCAGGGCCGGGCCGGTCACGTTCGCCCACCCCCGTCCTCCCCGTCCCAGGCCGAGACCGGCGTGGGCGAAGGCCGCGGCGCCGCCGGCCGCCAGCACGCCGAGGCCGGCTCCGACGCCCGCGGCACTCCCGGCGAGCAGGCTCCGCCGCACCGGGTCCACCCCGGCCGCCCGCGTGCGCCGGACCACCAGAAAGGCCACGAGGGCGAGAAGGAGCAGGCCTCCGAATCCCACGACCAGCCCGGCCACCGCGTGGGGGAGGGGACCGAGCACGGCCTCGGCCAGCGCCTGGGCCTCCGGGCCGAGGGGGTAGGCGCTGGCGTCGAGGCCCTCGACGGTCTCGGCCAGCATCGGTCCCGTGAAGAGGAAGCCCATCGCGACGGCGGCGGCCAGCGAGAGGGCGACGGTGGTGCGGGTGCGCATGGTGGGATTCCCTCCTGAGGTTCCCGGGTTGCGGCTCGGCCACAGCCGAGGACGGCGGGCGCTTCGCCCGGTGGCCCCCGGCCGCCTGCCGGGATGGACCTTCGCTCAGCGCCCGGGCGTGCCGCCCGCGCCGGTCCGGGCCGCGCCGGGCGGGGGCGGAGTCGGCCCGCGGAGCAGACGGCCGGGCAGCGCTCCCGTGGCTTCGCCCTCCCGGAAGGTCTCGACGCCCCCGACGAAGGTGTGGAGGATGCCTCGGGCACCCTGCACCAGGCGGCGCCCTCCCGCCGGCAGGTCGTGGCGCAGCTCCGGGGGCAGGGCGTTCAGCGTCGTCGGATCGACCACGTTCAGGTCGGCCCGGTAGCCCGGGGCCAGGAGACCCCGGTCGAGCAGGCCCACGAGCTCCGCCGTGGCGCGCGTCTGCTTGTGCACGAGGAGCTCGAGGGGAAGCTTCTCGCCGCGCCGCCGGTCGCGGGCCCAGTGGGTGAGGAGCGTGGTGGGGAAGCTCGCGTCGCAGAGGGTCGCCACGTGGGCGCCGCCGTCGGAGAGTGCGCTTACCGTGTGGGGGGAGGCCAGCATTTCGCGGATCGCCTCGCAGTCGCCGGCGCTGTAGTTCTCGAAGGGGTGGTAGAGCAGGGCGGCGCCGTCGCGCTCGAGGAGCCGCTCGAGGGCGAGCTCGAGGGGCTCGCGCCCGGCACGGCGCGCCCGGGTCGTGATCGAGGCTTCGGGCGGGGGCTCGTAGTCCGGGGGGTCGCCGAGCTCGAAGACGCGGTCGAGGATCGCCCGCTGCCAGCGGCCGAAGGGATCCGGCTCCTCCTGCAGCAGACGGGCGCGCAGCGCGGGATCCGCGCGCAGCCGCCGCGCCCGCTCGGCGAGCGGGAGGTCGGCGAGCGACTCCCAGGTCGGACAGCCGAGGAAGGGGTGGAAGGTCACGCCGAGACCGACCAGCACGCCGATCGGCCGGCTGGCGACCTGCGCGGTGACCCGCAGCCCCGCGGCGCGTGCCTCTCCGACACGCCGGAGGAGCTCGCGCCAGCGCTCGGGCGCGTGGTCCACCTGGATCAGGGAGAAGCTGAGCGGCCGGCCCGAGGCCTCCACCATCGCCCGCAGAAGCTCCCACTCCTCGGGCGTCTCGAAGTCGCTGTTGAGCTGCAGGACGCCCCGTCCGGCGCGGCCGAGTGCCCGCGCGATTCCCACCAGCTCGTCCTCGTCCGCCGACAGGCTCGGGGTGGGGCGGCCGTCCGCGGCCCGGTGCTTCCGGGTGCGCGAGGTCGTGAAGCCGAAGGCTCCGGCGCGGCACGCCTCCACCGCCAGCGCACCCATCCGCGCCACCTCCTCGGGCGTCGGGCGGGCGCCGTGGTCGGCACCGCGGTCTCCCATCACGTAGAAGCGGAGCGCCGCATGGGGCACCTGGGCGCCGAGGTCGAAGGCGTGGGGCAGCGCCTCGAGGGCGTCGAGATACTCGGGGAAGGTCTCCCAGCCGAAGGGGATGCCCTCGGCCAGCGCGGAACCCGGGATGTCCTCGACCCCCTCCATCAGCTGGATCAGGAAGGGCTCGCTGCCGGGGCGAACCGGCGCGAAGCCCACGCTGCAGTTGCCGAAGATGGCCGTGGTGACCCCGTGCCAGGCGCTCGGCGCGAGCTCCGGGTCCCACGTGGCCTGGCCGTCGTAGTGGGTGTGGACGTCCACGAAACCCGGAAGCACCCAGGCCCCGGCGGCGTCGATCTCCCGCCGCCCCCGTTCGGGAACGCGGCCCACCGCCTCGATCCGGTCGCCGTCCACCGCCACGTCCGCGGTGCGCGCCGGCGCTCCCGAGCCGTCCACCACCCACGCGCCGCGGATCACGAGGTCGTGCATCGAGGTCCTCCCCTGGCCGGGCAGCGGGGCCCGTGCTCCCCACGGCTTCGCGCTGGGCCGCTCCCTCGCTCCCTCAGTCCGGAGCGGGCACGCGGCGACCTCCGCGCAGCACCGGGAACTGGCGCTCCGGGTCGGCCTGTGCCACCCGCCGAACCGGCGGGCCCTGCTCCGGATCGCCGAGAAGCGCCACCGCGCCGTCCGGGGCGTACTGCACGATGTACGCCCGGCGCGGAGCCGCCGAGCGGTTGCGCCCCGTGCGGTGCGGAGTGAGCGAGGAGAAGACGGCCACACTTCCGGCCCGCATCGGGACCGCCACCTCCCGGTCCGGATCGCCGAAACACTCGAACCCCAGGGGCGTGGCCCGGTGGCGGAGGGTTCCGCGCCGGTGCAGCCCCGGGAGCAGCCGCAGGCAGCCGTTTTCCGGGGTGGCGTCGTCCAGCGCGATCCAGCAGGTGAGGTAGGCCTGGGGCTCCAGGTACGTGTAGCCGTTGTCCTGGTGCCAGAGCACCGGTTCGGCGGAGTGCGGCGGCTTGACCACCGCCTGCTCCCAGTAGAGGCGGACGTCCGGCCCGAGCAGGTCGTGGCAGAGGTCCACGAGCAGCGGATGGCGGGCGAAGCGCCGAAGCGCGCCCGAGCGGCGCACGAGGTGGGGGGCGACGATCTGGGTATCCACGCCGGCCACCCCGAGGCGCCCGCCGGGAACCTTCCGCAGGAATCCGCGGGCCTCCTCCACGAGCGGGTCGAGCGCGGCCCGGAGCTCCTCGAGCTCCTCCCGGGCGAGGGCGCCCTCGAGGAGGAGATGGCCGTCCCGGTCGAACGCCCCGGCTTGCGCGGGCGTGAGCGCGCGCCAGGGGCCCCGGTGCTCCGACCAGCGGAATCCCCCGTTCCAGGGGTGCGGTTCGAGAGGAACCGCGGCTCCGCCCGGCGCCGTTTGCGTCCGATGCGTGTCGCCCGGTGCCGTCGCCATCCCCGGGGCCTCCCGTCGGGGGAAGATAGCCCGCCCCGAGGGACCGGGTTGTGCCGGGGCCGGCGGACGGCGATGCTGGTGGCGTGCAGCTCCTCCCCCCCGCTCCAGACGCTCAAGCCCGTGGCGGACGAGGTCTGGATCGCCGACGGGGGCCGGGTCTCCTTCGACGGCGTCCCCTTTCCGACCCGCATGACGGTGCTCCGCCTTCCCGACGGGGGACTCCTCCTCCACTCCCCGATCGGCAGGGAGCCGGGGCTGCTCGACGAGCTCGGGCACCTCGGCCCGGTCCGACACCTGGTGGCCCCGAACTGGATCCACTACGCGCTGCTCCCCGGGTGGCAGGCCGAGATGGCGGGCGCGCTCACCTGGGCGTGTCCCGGCGTGGTGGAGCGGGCGGCGTCCCGGGGCGTGGAGCTCCGGGTCGATCGGGTCCTCGAGGGGGGGCGGCTTCCACTCCGGTACCGGTTGCTCGCCCGGGCCATCGGGGTTCTCGATCCCGACGGCCGGGCCCCGATCGACATCCGGCTGAGCTTCCTCGGCGGACGCGCCGCACTCCGCGCCGCGGTGGAGCAGATGCCGGCCTTCGAGCCGGAGCGGGTGCTCTTCGCCCACGGCCGTTGGTACCCTCGGGACGGCACGGCCGAGTTCCGCCGCGCCGTCCC
>JALSIO010000135.1 GCA_026989995.1 Myxococcales bacterium | reverse complement strand
TCCGGATTCCGCATCTCCGGGGCCCCGCCCCGCTACGACCGCCCCGGCCCCAACCTCGGCGAGCACACCGGCCACGTGCTGCGGGACCTGCTCGGCATGTCCGAGGAGCGCATCCGCGAGCTCGAGGAGGCGGGCGTCCTGCGCTGAGCGGGAGTCCCCGAGGCCCGTGCTCGTTCGCCGCGCGGTCGGCATCCGCGCCAGGTGGCCGCGGATCGGGGGCCCCGGCGTTCAGCTCCCGCCGCGGTTCGGGGGAAGTCCCTGCACGAAGTCGTCGGCGCTCCGGTTGGCGGCGGAGAGCCGGCCCCCGGGAGGCTGCACGGTCAGGTCCGAGACCGAGATGCCCGGGTGCGCGAGCACGGTGGCGACCACGTCGGCGAGCAGTTCGCCCAGCTCGGCCACGTCCATCATCCGCTCGGTCATGAAGCCCTCGGCGAGCCAGGCGCCGAACAGCTCGGCCGCGAGCTCCGAATCGTACGAGCTCGCGATCTCGGTTCCGATGGTGGGCCCCACCGTGATCCGCATGAAGCGGTGCCCCGGGTGCTCCCGCCGGAAGCCGAGGATCGCCTCGTCGAGGGCGGCCTTGCTCGCGCTGTAGGGCACGAGCCCGTGGCGTGGGCGACCGACGGAGTCGGAGGAGAGGAAGGCCACGAGCCCGCCCGGCTCGAGGACGTCGAGGGCTGCGCGGGCCACGAGGCAGGCACCCACGGTGTTGGTCTCGATCACCTCCTGCCACCCGGCCGCTCCGGTCCGCGCGAGGGGCAGGAGCGGGGTGATGCCGGTGGCGTAGAGCAGGGCGTCGAGGCCGCCGAGGCCGGTTCGGGCCGCCTCGACGAGCGCTCCGCAGTCCGCCTCCCGGCGGACGTCGGCCACGCGGGTGAGGGCGCCGAGCTCGCCGGCCAGGGCCTCGAGCCGGTCCGCACGCCGGGCGCCGAGCAGCAGGCGGGCCCCGCGTCGCGCGGCGGCCCGGGAAAAGGCCTCGCCGATCCCCGACGAGGCGCCGACGACCAGGAGCCGGCGGCCGGCGAGCGTCTGCTCCCCATGGCCTCCCGAACCGCGCCCCGCCGGATCCATCGAGCTCCCTCCCCGCCGCCGCGAGCCCCCCTCGGACCGCCCCCGCGGCCGGAGGGCGCGCGGCACCCCCTGCGCGCCGCGCTCGGGCTCCGGCGCGCGTCGGGTGGGCAGACCTGCCGGGAAGCTTGCCGCGGCTCTCCCCGGCGGCGGGATGCTGCCCGCGTCCCGGAAGGGCGGCAAGCCCCGGGGCGACCGCCGCGGCCGAGGCCGGCGGCTTGTGTCCGGGGCTTGAAGATGACATAATATGACAAAAGGCACAAAGTGCCCTGTTTCTCGTCTGCCGCCCGGCGCGGTCCCCGTTGCGGGATGGTCCGGCGCGGACGAGGCTTCTGCCGACGGGCGGAGCCGCTTCCGGGTGGGAGCGGGCCAGCCCGTTCCGGGCCGATCCCGGGATCGGCGCCTGCGAGGAGTCCCCATGCCCCGCGAATACCGCCTCATCGATGCCGACTGCCATGTCGTCGAGCCGCCCCACATCTGGGAGCGGTGGCTTCCGAAGAAGTTCCAGGACCGGGCGCCCCGGCTCGTGAAGGACGAGGAGGGCGGCGATGCCTGGCAGCTCGGAGAGGGCGCGCCGCTCATGTACATCGGCCTCGTCGCGACCCCCGGCATGCGATACGAGGACATCAAGTGGAAGGGGTACACCTACGAGACCGTCCGCAAGGGCTGCTGGGACGGCAAGGCGCGCCTCGAGGACATGGACATCGACGGTGTGGATGCCGAGTTCATCTACCCGAGCCAGCGCACCATGTTCTACTTCATGGGCAACCCCGACCGGGACTTCCACCGCGCCGGCGTGCAGGCCTACAACGACTTCATGAACGACGAGTTCTGCGCCAACGACCCCGAGCGGCTCTTCTTCCTGGCGCAGATGCCCAACCTCGGGGTGGACGAGATGATCGCCGAGATGAAGCGATGCCGCGAGAAGGGGGCCCGCGGGGTGATCATCTCCACCTGGCCGTCCGGGGAGGACGACCTCACCCCCGACGACGACCGCTTCTTCGCCGCGGCCCAGGACTTCGAGATGCCCGTCTCGATCCACATCAACATCCAGCGCAAGCGCAATCCGAGGGGGAAGATCGAGGGTCCCGCAGCCATCGCCAGCATGGCGCTCGGCGGCATGCTCGCCTTCCCGTCCATCATGTTCGAGCTGATCGTGAGCGGCCTCTTCGACCGCTACCCCAAGCTCAAGATCATCGGCGTGGAGACGGATATCGGTTGGATCCCCACGGCCCTCGAGCAGGTGGACAACTTCTACTGGCGGAACCGCGCCCACACCGGGGTGAACATCAAGCGGCTGCCCAGCGAGTACTTCCACGAGAATTTCTGCTGCACCTTCATCCAGGACCGCCACGGCATCCGCAACCGGCACGAGATCGGCGTGCGCAACATGGCCTGGTCCACGGACTACCCGCACCACGGCTGCGACTGGCCCTACAGCCGCAAGATCGCCGGCGAGATGCTGGAGACGGTGCCCGCCAACGAGCGCTACTGGATTCTCGCGGGCAACATGGTGGATCTCTACCAGCTCCCGCAGACGCTCACCCCGCCGGTGGTCTGAGTCCGACGCGGCGCGCCGGGGCGCCGCGCACCCGCGGCTCGGCGGCCGCCCCCGGGATCGGGGGCGGCGCGGCCGGCTGCGCCCCCGCGCGGGGCGTGCCGTGCGGTGTGCGGCCTCCGGCTCCACCACGTCTGCGCCACGTGGAGGGTGGACCAGAACAGGTAGAGGCCGGGTGAGAGCATGAGCTCCGCGCCCCTCGATCCCGCGCCGGGAGCACCGAGGAGGAGGGCTCCGCCGGCGACGAGCGGGACGGCGTGGGTGGCGCCGAGCCGCCAGGCGAGGGCGCGCCGCTCGGCAGGGGCGGTCTCGGCAGACCGCAGCCGCGCGCCCGCGAGCAGCAGGAAGCTCAGCAGGTGGTGAAGCGCGGGCGCCGCGAAGACCTCCACCGGCGAGAGGTGAAGCCCCGCGACCGGCGCCGCGACGGCGGCGAGCAGGAGCGCGGCCGCCACCCGCGGTCGCTCGGGCTCGCGTAGCAGCGCGCCGAGGGCGAAGAGGGCTCCCGGGGCTGCGAGGGCGAACGGAAGCCAGGCCGGCAGGCCGGGCGCGGCCCACCAGCCGGAATCCAACGCAGCGGCAGCGGCTGCGGCGAGTGCGGCGCCGGTCCACGCGGCGGAGGCCGCGCACAGCCGGGCCGGGCCGGGCGGGAGCCACGGGAGCCGCAGGCCGCCCCGGCCGCCGGAGCGCGCGAGGGCGGCGTCGTTCTCGGCCGCATGCCACACGGAGAGCGCCACGAGCCCCGCGGAGAGCGCGGGCCAACGCCCCAGCACCGCCGCGTAGACGAGAAGCGAAGGCGGGAGCCAGACCCCGAGCCGGAGCCATCGCGCCGCCTCGGTGGGGCGCGGCAGCCGGGCCGCGGCGAGGAGGTGGCCGTAGCCGAGGGCGAGGACCGCTCCCAGGAGGAGGGCGTCGCCCGAGCCATCCTCGCCGAGGAGGCGTGCGGCGAGGACGGCGCCGAGCGAGAGGAGCGCCGCGGCGGGGCGCACGAGCCGCGCGGGCCCGGGGCCGGTGGCGGGGCCATGCCTGCGGGCGACGCAGGCGAGCGCCATCGCGACCACGGCCACTCCCGAGAGCACCGCGCCCGGGGCCGGCAGCGACCCGGCGAGGGCCGCGGCTTCGAGGTTCACGCCCGCGTGCACACCCCACGCGAGCGGCAGGATGGGGCGGTGACGCCACAGGGCGGCGAGGCCCGCCCCGAGTAGCGCCGCGCCGATGCCCAGGTGCGGCTCCGGATGGGAGGCGGCGAAGAGCCCCGTGGTGGCCGCCGCGCCGAGGGGCCAGCCCAGGCGCTCGCTGAGCTCGGGCAGCACCCGCTGCCGGTAGAGGATCTCCTCGAGCAGGGGGCCCACGACGAGCGCCAGCGCGAGGCCCGCCATCCCGGCCGGTTCCGCGCGGATCGCTGGCGTCGCCGGGCCGGCGTTCGGGAGGAGCCCGGCCGCTCCGTGGGCGAGGGCGGCGAGCGCCGGGCCGACCGCCATGCCCGCGAGCAGGCCGCCACCGAGATAGCGGGCGGCGCGTCGCAGGCGGCCGCCCCATCTCCCGGCACCCCCGTCGATCCGCGTGCCGGGGCCGCGGGTGGCCCCCCGGCGCGGGCGGAGGGCGGCGGCCCCGCCGAGGCCGAGCAGGGCCGCCGCGAGCGCGGCGCCGTCGCGCCCGAGGCAGGGTGCGAGGAGGGGCGCCGCGGCGAGAAGCGCGTTCACCGAGACGAGCAGCACCGCCGTCCGCGTCGACATGGTCCGGTGGCGGTGCAAGGGCGGTGCCCGCCCGGGCCGCACCCGGTGCGCCCGGGAGGCCCGCCGCGGCCGGCTGTTCGCAGGCGGCGGGACGACGCACCTTCACGGGACGGCCGGCTCTCGCGGTGCCGCCGCTGCAGCGGGCCCCACCGGCCCGGAGGCGTCCGTTTCCGGGCGGCACGCCCCTTGCTTCGGTGAAGCCGCGGCCGGCGCGCGGAGCCGGACGGCGCAGGGGGTCGCACCGGCGACCGCCGCGGCCGAGGCGCCCGCCCCCGGTCCCGCGGCACACGGCGTGCCCGGCCCGCCCTGGCCGCGCTCCGCCGTGCGTTCCGGCCGGGGAGGAGGTCCCTCGTGCTCCGCGAACTGGCGCTTGCCGCGGCCCTCCCCGTGGCGTTCCACGGCTATCTCGAGCGGGCGGGCCCGCGCCCACGGCCCCTGCGGGCGCTCCTCGGCTTCGCCGCCGGCGGCGCGCTGGCCCACCTCGGCTTCGCCCTCCTGCACCCGACGGCAGTGGCAGCGAATCCGGCCCTTCTGCTCGACCTCGAGTCGGGCTTCTGTGCGCTGTTCGTGGTGGCCGGGCCGCTGGTGCTCGCCCCGCGGACCCGGGACCGGGGCGCTTTCGTGGGCGCTGCCCTCGGTGCGCTCCCGGCCGCACTCGCCGTCGCCCGCCTGGGTTGCCTCGCGGCCGGCTGCTGCGCCGGCCTCCCGCTCGGCTTCTCCCTCGAGCGGGGCCATCCGGCCCTTCCGGCCTTGCGGGCCCTCGGCCTCGCGGTGGCCTCGGGGCGGCTTCGGCATCCCACCGCGCTCTACGACCTCGCCGGATGCCTCGTCCTCGCCCGGGCGGGCGCCCGGCTCCCGCTCCGCCACGTGCCCGGCGCCGT
>JALSIO010000134.1 GCA_026989995.1 Myxococcales bacterium | reverse complement strand
GGGTGCGCGCCGAGGAGGCGGTGCCCGTGGGGGTGCTCGGCTACTCCCTCGGCGGCTACAACACGGCGCTGCTCGCCAGCCTCGAGGAGGGGCTGCGCTGTGCCATGCCCGGGGTTCCCGCCGCCGATGTCACCCGCCTCCTCGGCCGGCACGCCGCGCCCGCCGAGCTGCAAGAGATCGAGGCCAGCGGCCTCGACCTCGAGCGGGCGCGCCGCCTCCTCCGGGTGGTCTCCCCCCTCGACCTCGAGCCACGGGTCCCGTGGGAGGGGCGGGCGATCTTCGGCGCGGTGGCGGACCGGCTGGTGCCGGCGGATCAGGTGCGGGACCTCTGGCGACACTGGGGGCGGCCGAGGATCGTCTGGTACCAGGGGGGGCACGTCACCTTCCGGGCCCATCCGGCCGTGGTGCGGCTCATCGGCGATGTCCTCCGGGAGCGCGGGCTCGCTGGTGGGGCGGCAGCGGCACGGGTGGGGGGCTGAGCGTTGTCCTCGCGCTTCTCGGCGCTCACGCCCGACTTCCTCCTCTCGGCGGTGGAGCGCCTCGGCCTCGAGCCCACGGGGCACGTGACGGCGCTCACCTGCCTCGAGAACCGCGTCTTCGACCTCCGGCTCGAGGAGGGCCGACACGTGGTGGTGAAGTTCTACCGGCCGGGCCGTTGGAGCCGCGAGGCGATCCTCGAGGAGCACCGCTTCCTGCTCGAGCTGCGCGAGGAGGCCGAGATTCCGGTCTGCGCGCCGCTGCGCTTCGAGGCGGGTCAGACCCTCTTCGAGATGGACGGGATCTTCTACGCCGTGTGGCCCCGCGTGGGCGGCCGCTCCCCCGACGAGCTCGGTGCGGAGGAGCTTCCGGTGCTCGGCCGGCTGCTCGCCCGCATCCACAACACAGGCGCCGTGCGCGACGCCCCCCACCGCCCCGAGCTCACCGGCGAGCACTACGGCCTCGCTCCGCTCTCCTTCCTGGTCGAGCACCGGTTCCTCCCCCCGTCGGTGGAGTCGCGCTACCGGCGGGCCGCGGAGGCGGTGGTGGAGATCTACGAGGCACGCCGAGAGGGCGTGCCCTTCCACCGGATCCACGGGGACTGCCACCTCGGAAACCTCCTCAAGGGGTACGAGGGCTTCTTCTTCCTGGATTTCGACGACTTCCTGCGCGGTCCGGCGGTGCAGGACGTGTGGATGCTCCTGCCCGGCCGGGAGCCGGAGGACCGCGGCCGCCGGCAGCGGCTGATCGCCGCCTACCGCGAGTTCCGCGACTTCGACGAGCGCTGGCTCGCGCTCGTGGAGCCGCTTCGGAGCCTGCGCTTCATCCGCTACGCGGGCTGGATCGCCAGCCGCCGGGACGACCCCGCCTTTCCCGCGGCCTATCCCCACTTCGGGACCCCGGAATACTGGGAGAAGGAGACCCGGGATCTCGAAGAGCAGGTGGCGCGCATGCGGGCCGGAGAGGACCTCGAACCGGTTCGGGAGGTCGGGCCGGCGGAGGCGCAGGAGGCGCAGGAGCTGACGCGCAGGGACTACTTCTTCGACCTGTGATGGCGTCCCCCGCCGAGCCCCGCCCCGTGCTCTTCGAGGCCATCGACCACGTGGTGGTCGTGGTGGACGACCTCGCCGCGGCCCGGCGCGACACCGCGCTCCTGCTCGGGCGGGCGCCCTCCTTCGAGGGCCTCCACCCCGGCCTCGGGACCCGGAACGTCCTCTTTCGCACCGGCGGCCACTACCTGGAGCTGCTCGCGGCCGCCGGGCGCGGGCCGGGCGCACGCTTCGTCGAGGAGCGGCTCGCCGAGCGGGGTCCGGGGCTCGCCGCCCTCGCCCTGCGCGCGGCGTCCCTCGACCGCGTGGTTCCGGTGCTGCACGGCCGGGGCCTTCCCGCGCCGGAGCCCGCCGCCGGCCTCGGCCGCGACGAGGAGAGCGGCGCCTTCCGCCGATGGCGCAGCACCCTCTTGCCCGTTCCGCAGACCCGGGGCCTTCCGCTGCTCGCCATCGAGCACCTCTCCCCGCCGGAGCTCCTGCCCGAGGCGGCGGCCCGGGGTGCAGCAGAGGCATGTGTCTCGGGGCTGGACCACGTGGTGGTCCGAAGTGCCGACCTCGAGGCGTCCCGGCTCCTGTTCGCAGACGCCCTCGGGCTTCGTCTGGCCCTCGACCGGAGCTTTCCCGAGCTCGGGCTGCGCATGCTCTTCTTCCGGGTGGGAGGGGTGACCCTGGAGTTGGTGGGGGCCGCTCCGGCCGCGTCGTCCATGCCGGCTCCCGGCCCGCAGCCGGGGGGCGGGTCGGCGCGGGAGCCGGACCCGTCTTCGGGGACAGGCCGCGAAGCGGGTTCGGAATCGGGGCCCGCGATGGACCGCGACACCTTCTTCGGCCTCGCGTGGCGCGTGGCCGACGTGGACGCGGCCCGGGAGCGGCTGCACCGGGCCGGGTTCCGGGTGGATCCGGTCCGACGCGGGCGCAAGCCGGGAACCCGCGTGGCGACGGTGCGCTCCCGAACCTGCGGTGTTCCCACGCTCCTGATCGGGCCCGATCGAAGGGACGGGGCCGGCCCCGCGGAGGACTGACGGGGCTCCCGGCCCCCGTGCGCCCGTTCGGCTCGGCCCATCGCCTGCGGGGGGCGGCGTTTCCGTCGTCCCGGCGGCGGGGATCCGCTCCCGCGCCCTTCCGGCGGCCCCCTGCTACCCTTCACCCATGGCAGCCGAAGCCGCCCTTCCGTCCCCCCCGGCGGGCGAGCTCGAGGAGGCGATCCTCGCCCTCAAGCGCGAACGCCGCGCGGTGCTGCTCGCGCACTACTACCAGGAGTCCGAGGTCCAGGACCTCGCCGACGTGGTGGGGGATTCGCTCGCCCTCGCCCGGGCCGCCCAGCGGGTGGACGCCGACGTGATCGTCTTCTGCGGTGTCCACTTCATGGCCGAGACCGCCAAGATCCTGAACCCCGACAAGCCGGTGGTCGTCCCCGACCTCGACGCCGGCTGCTCGCTTGCCGACGGCTGCCCGGCCGACGCCTTTCGCGAGTTCGTGGAGTCCCATGCGGGTGCCCGGGTGCTCTCCTACATCAACTGCTCCGCGGAGGTGAAGGCGATGAGCGACCTCATCTGCACCTCCAGCAACGCGGTGCAGATGGTGCGGGTCTTCGACGGGCAGCCCCTCATCTTCGCCCCCGATCGCCACCTCGCCCGCTACGTGGCGCGGGAGTCGGGCCGGGAGGATCTCATCGTCTGGCCGGGATCCTGCGTGGTCCACGAGCAGTTCAGCGCGCGCGGGCTCGCCGAGCTCCGGATCCGGCATCCGGACGCCGAGGTGCTCGCCCACCCGGAGTGCGAGGAGGCGGTACTCGACCAGGCCGACTTCATCGGTTCCACGACCCGGATCATCGAGCGCGCCGTCGCCTCCCCGGCGAAGACGCTGATCATCGCGACCGAGGACGGCGTCTTCCACGAGATCGGAAGGCGCGTCCCGGAAAAGGTGCTGCTCCAGGCGCCGGGGATGGACGAGAGCTGCGCCTGCAACCGCTGCCCCTACATGCGGCTCAATACCCTCGAGAAGCTCCATCGCTGTCTCCGGGATCTCGAGCCGCAGGTGACCGTACCGGAGGAGATCCGCGCCCGGGCGGCGGTGCCGATCGAGCGCATGCTCGAGCTCTCGCGCTAGCGCCCGCGTGGCTCGATCCCGAGGGCGCGGAGCACCCGCTCGGCCACCACCCGCGCGCCGTCGGTGGGGATGCCGGGCGGCGGTACCGGCCGGGCGAGGAGCTCGGCCAGGGGGCCGGCGAGCCGGCCGCGCTCGAGCGCCTTCCGGTCCAGGGGCCGGGCGCAGCCGTGCCGGAGCAGCGCCTCGGCGAGCACCGGGGACTCCCGAAAGCCCGGGCGCTCGGCGAAGAGCACGCGTGTTCCGAGTGCCAGGGCCTCGGCGCAGGTGCTGTAGCCCGTCTTTCCCACCAGGACGTCGGCGATGCGGACGACGTGGCTGTGGGGGAGGGCCGCCGCCCCCGGGGCGGGCAGCCGCGTGTAGCGCTCCTCGAGACCGCGTGGGGCCGGACCGGGGCCCAGCAGGTGGTAGGGCTCGAGGGCACCGGGCTCGTCCACGCGCAGGGGCCCGGGGCCGAGGCCGCCGAAGCTCAGCAGGACCAGCGGCCGCTCCTCGTCGAGGAGGCCGAGGCGGCGGCGGGTCGTGATCGGGTCGCCGGGCCCTCCGGGCACGACGAGGGGCACATCCTCGATCCGGGGCGCGGAGCGGAATCCCCCGCCGAAGGGAAGCCGCAGGATCCGCTCCGCCGTGGCCACGGTCTCGGCGTGGACCCGCGCAGCCTCGCCGAGCACGGGCGCGGCCTCGGCGAGGGGCTCGAGGATCCAGTCCCAGCTGAAGTTCGCCACGCCGAAGGCCGGGATGCCCGCCCGCCGCGCAGCGGCGAAGGCAACGGCGGGCAGGTCCGCCAGGACCGCCGTGGCGCCGCGGCTCCGGAGGAGCCGGGCCTCCTCCTCGGTCCGCGCGGCGAAGTCCGCCAGCCAGGTGGCCTGCGCGCGGGCGGTGGCCTCGAGGTCCATGTCGAGGCCGTTCGGCTGCGCGATCCCCGGTTCGAGGTCGGCCGGGAGGAACTCCACCCGGGGGGCGAGGCCGTGGAAGAAGCGCGCGGGGACGCGGCCGCGGACGAGCACCCGCAGCCCGGCCGGACCCCGCCGGAGGAGCTCGCGAATCACCGCGGCGGAGCGGCTCGCGTGCCCGAAGCCGTGGCCCGAGATCTCGTAGACGAGGAGCGGGCCGGGCGATCCGTCCCGGGCTCCGGCCGATCTCCGGCTCAGAAGCCGTACGCCTCCTTGAGCTCCGGGTCCTTCTCGGCGAGCGCCCGCGCGTAGTCGAGCATCACCCGGCACTGCTTCACCGTCGCGTCGTCCTGCATCTTGCCGTCGATCATGACGCAGCCGGTGCCGTCGCCCATCTCCGCCACCACGCGCTTCGCCCAGAGAACCTCCTCGACCGGCGGGCTGAACACCTTCCGCGCGATCTCGATCTGGGCCGGGTGCAGCGTCCAGGCGCCGACGCAGCCGAGGAGGAAGGCCGCCCGGAACTGGTCCTCGCAGGCCAGGGTGTCCTTGATGTCGCCGAAGGGGCCGTAGTAGGGGTAGATGCCGTTCGCGGTACAGGCATCCACCATCCGCGCGAGCGTATAGTGCCAGGGATCCTGCTGGGCCGTGATCCGGGGTGCCTCCGGGTTGTTCGGGTCCGGGTCGGTGCGCACGAGGTAGCCCGGGTGGCCGCCGCCGACG
>JALSIO010000133.1 GCA_026989995.1 Myxococcales bacterium | reverse complement strand
CAGCCCTCGCCGGGCGCGATTGCGCCCGGAACCTCACCGGGTTGGGACGATGTTACAGTCTACCATAGGTTTGCAGTCGGCTGGATCGATTCCCGGCCGGGCTCCGGGGAGCCACGGGACCGCGCGATGCCCTAGGCTTGCCCGATTCCGGCTTGCGGTGCGGCCACCCCGGCGTGGCCCGTCCGGCGCGCCGGCGCCCGCGAGGCGGGTGCACCCGGTGCCGGTCCGGACCGGCGCCCGGTCGCGAAGGGGAGACCATGGCTGCCGCGACGCTCGGTCGATCCGCCCGCGGGCTGCTGGCGCTGGCACTTCTGGCCGGTCCGCCGGCGTCCGGCTACCCGCTCGACGGCTACCCGTACACCGGGATCCCCCGGCTCGACTGGGGCTACCGCATCGCCACCGGTGCGCTTCCCGGCCGGGAGCGACCGCCGGGGGAGCTGCTCCCCCTGAAGCAGGTCGACCTCCGCCTGGTGGATCGGCCGGATCTCGACCTCCCGACTCCCGATCCCGGCTTCACCGCGGCGATCCGTGCCCTGCTGCCGCACGAGGCGGGCCGCTACGGTGTTGCCGTCCTCGACCTCTCCGATCGGGACCGGCCGCGGTACGCGGAGTGGCGCGGCGGGGTCCGCCAGAATCCCGGCAGTGTCGGCAAGCTGCTGGTGGCCCTGGCGATCTTCCAGGCGCTGGCCGATGCCCACCCGGACGACACCCAAGCCCGGGAGCGCGTGCTCCGGGATTCGCGCGTCGTCGCGGACGCCTTCAGCCACCACGATCACCACACGGTGCCCTTCTTCGACCCGGAGCGGGGCACGGGGCACCGCCGGCCGCTGCGCGACGGCGACGTCGGCAGCCTCTGGACCTATCTCGACTGGATGCTCTCCCCGAGCTCCAACTCGGCCGCGGGCATGCTCCAGAAGCACCTGCTCCTGCTCGCGCACTACGGAAGCCGCTACCCGGTCGACCGCGCGGAGGAGGATCGCTTCTTCCGCGAGACCCCCCGTGCCGAGCTCGCCGCGCTCTTCGAGCGCGCCATGCAGGATCCGGTGCGCCGGAACGGCCTCGACCTCGAGGGCTTCCGGCAGGGGAGCTTCTTCACCGCGGAGGGAAAGCGACGCGTGCCGGGGACGAGCAGCCACGCGACGCCGCGCGGATTGATGGAGTTCCTGCTGCGCCTCGAGCAGGGCCGTCTGGTGGACCACTGGTCGAGCCGCGAGATCAAGCGGCTGCTCTACGTGACCGAGCGCCGGATCCGCTACGCCTCCTCGCCGGCCCTCCGGGACGCGGCGGTGTACTTCAAGTCGGGCTCGCTCTACTCCTGTGCACCCGAGCCGGGTTTCGTGTGCCGCAAGTACCACGGAAACGTCCGCAACTACATGAACTCCGCCGCCATCGTGGAGCACCCGGCCGGCCAGAACCGGCTCACCTACATGGTGACCGTGCTCTCGAACGTGCTGCGCAAGAATTCGGCCGTGGACCACCAGACCCTCGCGACGCGGATCCACCGGCGCATCGAGGCCGACCATCCCGAACGGGCGCAGGGTGCCGAGGCGGCGCTGGCCTTCGGAGAGGGCTTCATCGGCTACGCGGAGAAGCGGGCGCGGCGTCTGCGGGCGGCGGAGGTGCAGGGGGCCCTGCTCGAGCTCGGCTACGACGTGGGCGAGGTCGACGGCGTCGTCGGCCGCAGGACCCGCCGGGGGATTCGCGAGTTCCGGCGCCGCCACGGGCTGCCCGTCTCGGGGGAGGTGGACGACGCGCTCGTCGAGCGGCTTCGCGCCGCCCGGGACGAGGCCCGCGCCGCCCGGGCGTCGGGAGCCGCGCCGGGCGCGGACGGCCCGGCCGGGGATCCGGAGGCGCGGTGACGGCCGCCGCCGAGCTCCTCGCCGCCCTCCGCCCCGAGGAGAAGGTCTCGCTCCTCTCCGGTGCCGATCTCTGGCGCACGCCGGGGATCTCCCGGCTCGGCATCCGCCCGCTGGTCACGAGCGATGGTCCCGTCGGCGTGCGAGGCCCGCTCTTTCGCGACGGCCCGCCGGCGGCGTGCCTCCCCTGCGGTGCGAATCTCGGCGCGACCTTCGACGAGGATCTCCTGCGGCGGGTCGGCGGGGCGCTCGCCGAGGAGGCCCGGGCCCGCGGCGTGGACCTCCTCCTCGCGCCGACCGTGAACCTCCAGCGCAATCCCCTGGCCGGCCGCAACTTCGAATGCCTGTCGGAGGATCCGCTCGTCACGGCCCGCCTCGCCGCCGCCTTCATCGAAGGCCTGCAGTCGGCCGGGGTTGCGGCGTGCGTGAAGCACTACGCGCTGAACGAGTGCGAGACCGAGCGCCACACCGCCTCCTCGGAGGTGGATCCCCGGGCTCTCCACGAGCTGTACCTCCTGCCCTTCGAGGCGGCCGTGCGCCAGGCGGACGTGGCCGCGGTGATGGCCGCCTACAACCGGGTGGGCGGGGTCCACGCCTGCGAGCACCGCGGCCTGCTGCGCGACATCCTGCGCGGCCGATGGGGCTACCGGGGCGCGGTCCTCTCCGACTGGTTCGCGCACGTCGGCACGGTGGCCGGCATCGAGGCGGGCCTCGACCTCGAGATGCCGGGGCCACCCCGGGCCCGGGGCCCGAAGCTGCTCGCCGCGGCGGAGCGGGGGGAGGTCTCCTTCGCGGCGATCGACGAGCGGCTCCGGTGTGTGCTGCGGCTCCTCGAGCGCTGCGGCTGCCTCGAGCCCGCCCCCCCGCCGCGGCAGGCTCCCGTCGAGTCGCCCGCGGTCCGGGCGCTCGCGCGGGAGGCCGCGGCGTCGTCCATCGTCCTGCTGCGGAACCGGGGCCTCGTCCCCCTCGACCCGGGGGCTGTTCGGACGCTGGCGGTGATCGGCCCGGGAGCCCGCGACACCGTCGTGCAGGGCGGCGGCAGCGCCCAGGTTCCGCCCTTCCGCGCGGTCTCCGTGTGGGAGGGCCTGCTCGGGCGGCTCGGCGCCACCACCGCACTGGTCGCCGAGCGGGGGGCCGGCTTCGGAGGCGCCCTTCTTCCCCTGGACGGCCGCTATCTCGAGGGGACGGAGGACGCCGACGCGGGCTGCCTCGACGTGTCCTTTTCCCCCGGCCGCGAGCCGGGAGCCGCGCCCGTGTTCCGCAAGCGGTCGCGGGCGCTCGACTTCGTCTGGATCGAGCCGCCGCATCCGGAGCTTTGCGCCGGCGACTTCTCGGCCGTGATCCGCGGGCGGCTCCTGCCCCCGGAAGCGGGCCGCTACCGTCTGGGCCTCCGGAGCGTGGGCCGAAGCCGCCTCTTCCTCGACGGCGAGCTTTTCGTGGACAACTGGAGCCGGCAGGAGCCGGGCGACACCTTCTTCGGCTTCGGGAGCGCCTGGGCCGAGAGGGAGGTGGAGCTCGAGGCGGGTCGGGCCCGCGAGCTCCGGGTGGAGTTCGCGGGCGGGGAGGAGCCCTTCGGGGCCGTGCGCGTCGGGATCGAGCCCCCGCTGCCTCCCGATGCCCTCGCCCGCGCGGAAGCCGCGGCGCGGGGGGCGGACGCGGTGATCCTGGTGGTGGGCCACCCTCCGGGGTACGAGTCGGAGGGGCGTGATCGCCGCGACCTTCGCCTCCCCGGGGCCCAGGACGAGCTCGTCCGGCGGGTGGTCGCCGCCAACCCGCGGACGGCGGTGCTGGTCAACGCGGGTGCTCCGGTGGAGATGGACTGGCTCGAGGAACCCGCCGCGGTGCTGTGGATCGGCTACCCGGGGCAGGAGGCCGGGCACGCGGTGGCCGACGTACTCCTCGGCGACCGCGACCCGGGCGGGCGGATGGCCATGAGCCTGCCGCGACGCGGGGAGGACCACCCGGGCTTCGCCCGCCCCCCGGTGCGCGAGGGCCGGGTCTCCTACAGCGAGGGCGTCTTCATGGGCTACCGGGGCCTTCCGCTCCGCGGTCCCGGGCCGCGGGTGCCCTTCGGCTTCGGGCTCTCGACCACGCGCTTCGCCTGGACGCCGCTGGTCCTCTCCCGCGACCGGGGCGGGCTGCGCCCGCCGCTGGAAGCCTCCCTCGAGGTGGCCAATGTGGGGGACCGCCCCGGCATCGAGGTCGTGCAGCTCTACCGGTCCGCGCTGGCTCCGCCTCTTCCCACGCCCGAGCTCGAGCTCGTGGCCTTCGCCCGGGTGGCCCTCGCGCCGGGAGCCCGGGTGCGGGTAAGCTTCGAACTCGGTCCCCGCGCCTTCGCGCACTTCGACGCGGCCGCGGGGTGCCTTCGCGCGGCAGCGGGGCCCTACGAGCTCCACGCGGCGGCCTCCTCGCGGGATCTGCGCAGTGCGGCCCGCTTCGAGCTCACGGACTCCGAGGTCGCCGACGGACCGCCGCTTTCGGCAAGGCCCCGGGTCGAGCCGCTGGATCGGCCCGCGCGGCCCGAGGAGGAGCCCCCGTCATGAGCGAGCCCATCGCCGGGACCCGGATCGTGCTCCGGCCCGAGGACGAGTACTGCCACGAGCCCGAGGCGGCCCCGACCTACAACGAGAGCATGTACTTCAACGTCTACGATCCCGCCCGGCGGGTGGGCGGCTGGTTCCGGCTGGGAAACCGGGTGCACGAGGGATACGCGGAGATGTCCAAGTGCGTGTACCTGCCGGACGGCCGCATCGCCTTCATGTACGGCCGGCCTCGGATCGACGACAACCGCGAGATGCGGGCCGGCGGGATGCACATCGAGGTGCTCGAGCCGCTGCGCCGGCTGCGGGTCCGCTACCAGGGGCGGACCTGCCTGCTCGCGAGGCCCTTCGAGATGGCGGACCCCGGTCGCGCCTTCCGGGAGAACCCCGTCGTGCCCTGCCGGGTGGATCTCGAATACGAGGGGATCGCGCCGGTCTTCGGCGGCCGCGTGGTCCGGGCCGACGGTTCGGATCTCGAGCTCGACCCGGAGCGCTCGTTCGCCCGCGCCCACTACGAGCAGCACGTGCGCGCCCGCGGCGAGATCGAGGTGGACGGCGAGCGCTTCTCCGTCGAGGGATTCGGCCTCCGCGACAAGTCCTGGGGGCCGAGGACATGGCAGGCGATCGCGTGGTACCGATGGCTGCCCATCGCCTTCGGCGAGGACTTCGGCATGGCGGTCTCGCTGATCGCGGGCGAGAGCGGCCTGCGGCCGGGGGGCATGGTCCTCCGCGATGGCGCCTACGCGCCCATCCGGGAGGTCCGCATCGACACCGACTGGGACGAGCACGGCTACCAGCGGGCCCTGCGGGCGCGGCTGGCCACCGACGAGGCCGAGTACCACGTGGAGGGGCGGGTGCTG
>JALSIO010000132.1 GCA_026989995.1 Myxococcales bacterium | reverse complement strand
CGAAGAGCTCGATGTTCGGATGGGCCCGGGCGCGGGCGAGCAGGGCCCGTTCGATCTCCCGGCCGGTGGTATCGCGGTGGTGGAGGATGCGCCGGCGGCTGTGTCCCCCCTCCCGGCCGAGGTCGAAGGGCGCCGTCTCCTCTTCCGGCCCGGCCCCGGGCTGCCGGTCGAACTCCACTCCGTATTTGAGCAGGGCCTCGATGGCGCGTGGCCCCCGCTCGATCACGAAGCGGACTACTTCCTCGTGGCACAGACCCGCACCCGCCACGAGGGTGTCCCGCACGTGGTCCTCGAAGGTGTCCTCGCGGTCGAGGACCGCGGCGATGCCGCCCTGGGCCCAGTTGGTGGCTGAATCGGCTGCCCGCTTCTTGGTGACGATGCCCACACGGCCGGCCTCGGCCACGCGGAGGCCGAAGAAGAGGCCGGCCATGCCGCTGCCGATCACCAGGAAGTCGAAGGTCTTGGGGTCGCTCACGAGTGCCCCGGGTCGCCGGGAAGGGCTCAAGGCCCGGGTCCCGATTCGCCGATGAGGAGCCTCGGACGGGTGCGCCCAGCATACCGGGGGTGGATTCCCCCGCCAAGCGGGTGCCCGGGGCCGGTCGCGGCCGGCGCGGGAACCGGCTGCCGCGGCGCGCGGCCCGCCGGGCGGGGAGGATCGGGGAGCGCCGATGGGTCGGGTCTGCGGAGCCGCGTGGAAGGGGACGGCAGGGCCCGGGGCGGGCCACCGGGCCCCGGCCGGGGACGAGGGGAGTCGCGTGCGCCACCCGGGTCGCGGGCCGCGGACGGCTCGCGCGCTCGTGCTCGCCCTCGCGGCGGTGGTGGCCGGCCCCGGGGAGGCCCCGGCGGGTTCGGACGTGATCTACCGCTTCGTGGACGAGCGCGGGGTGTTGCACCTGAGCAACGTCCCGGCCGACCCGCGCTACCGCCCGGCCGGGCGGCTCTCGGAGGAGGGCGGCCTTCGCGTTCCGGGTGCCCCGCTCCGGACGTCCCGCGGCACCTATTCCCGCATCTCCACCGAGCGGCCTCGCGCGAGCGCGGCGCCCGCCGGACCGGGCGAGCTCGACGCCCTGATCGTCGGGGTGGCCACGCGGCACGGTCTCCCGCCGGCCCTCGTCAAGGCGGTGATCGCCGCGGAGTCGGCCTTCGACCCGGCGGCCGTCTCCGAGAAGGGGGCCATGGGCCTGATGCAGCTGATGCCGGGGACGGCCCGCGAGCTGGGCGTGCGACGCCCCTTCGACGCGCTGGAGAACGTGGGCGGGGGGACCCGCTACCTGCGCGGGCTCCTCGATCGCTACGGGGACCTGCGTCGGGCGCTGGCCGCCTACAACGCCGGCCCGGGGGCCGTGGATCGCTTCGGCGGGATCCCTCCCTTCGCCGAGACCCGTCGGTACGTGGAGCGCGTTCTGGCCTATTATCGCCGCTACCATGAGGAGCTCGCTCGATGAAGCGGCGTCGGTGGGGGAGGGGCCGCGGGCGGGGCGGGGAGGCCCGGGCCGAAGGCGGCGTCGGCCGGCCCGGGAGCGCTTTTGGAACCTCCCCAACACCATCACCGTCCTGCGGACCCTGGTGGTGCCGGTGCTGCTCACCTTCCCCTACTGGAGCGGACCCGCCGGCAGCCGGATCATGGCGTGGCTTTTCATCGTGGCCGCGGCGAGCGACCTGCTCGACGGCTGGCTCGCGCGGCGGGGCAGGCAGGTCACCCGGATCGGGGTGCTCCTCGATCCCCTCGCGGACAAGCTGCTGGTGAGCTCCGCGCTGATCGTGCTGCTGGTGATGGGGCGGATCCCGCCCTGGGCCACCTTCATGGTGGTGGTGATCATCGGGCGCGAGCTCGCGGTGACCGGCCTGCGGGGCATCGCCTCGGCGGGCGGTCAGGTGATCGGTGCGGCCACGGCCGGAAAGCTCAAGACGGTGTTCCAGAACATCGCCATTGGGGCGCTGCTCTTCCCGGACCCGACGCTGGGCCTTCCGGCGCACGCGATCGGCCTCGCGATGCTCTCGCTGGCGACAGCGCTGACGGTGTACTCAGGCTTCGTATACTTCGCGGAGTACTTTCGGGCCGAGGGTTCCGAGCCGCCCGGTGGCGGACCCGAGGCGGGAGGGACGGCATGAGGACCCGGCTCGAGGAGCTCTCCGACCGCATCCGCAGCCGGGAGGCCCGGGTCGGCGTGGTCGGTCTCGGCTACGTGGGACTCCCCCTCGCGGTCGAGTTCGCGCGCGCCGGCTTCCCGGTGACCGGCTTCGAGCTCGACCCGGAAAAGGTGCGCGCGCTCTCCGAGCGCCGCTCCTACATCGAGGACGTGCCGGCGGCGGACGTGGCCGACATGGTGGACTCCGGCCGGCTCGAGGCGACCACGGATGCGGGCCGGCTCGGGACCATGGACGTGGTCAACATCTGCGTTCCGACGCCGCTCACGCGGACCAAGGACCCGGACCTCTCGCCGCTGCTCGGTGCGCTCGAGGCGATCCGCCGCCGGCTCCGCAGCGGCCAGCTCGTGATCCTCGGAAGCACCACCTATCCCGGCACCACCCACGAGCTCTTCGTGCCGATGCTCGAGGAGACGGGCCTGCGGGTGGGGCGGGATTTCAGCCTCGCCTTCGCGCCGGAACGCATCGATCCCGGCAACCAGCGCTTCCGGGTTCGCGAAGTGCCGAAGGTGGTGGGCGGCGAGACGGCGCTTTGCACCGAGCTCGCCCGACTCGTCTTCGAGCCGGTCTTCGACCGTGTGGTCACGGTCTCCTCCTCCCAGGCTGCGGAGATGGTGAAGCTCCTCGAGAACACCTTCCGCGCCATCAACATCGGTCTCGCCAACGAGGTCGCGCTGATGTGCGATCGTCTCGGCCTCGACGTCTGGGAGGTCATCGAGGCGGCCGCCACCAAGCCCTACGGGTTCATGAAGTTCCTCCCCGGCCCCGGGCTCGGCGGGCACTGCATCCCGGTGGACCCGACCTACCTGGCCTGGAAGATGAAGTCCCTCGACTTCCCGGCCCGCTTCATCGAGGTGGCCACCGAGATCAACGGGCAGATGCCCGCCCACGTGGCGCAGAAGGTCGCCGATCTGCTCAACGAGGACCGGCTGCCGGTGAACGGATCCCGGGTGCTGGTGCTCGGCGTCGCCTACAAGCCCGACGTCGCGGACATGCGCGAATCCCCGGCGCTCGACGTGATGCGCCTGCTGCACCGGAAGGGCGCCGACCTCCGCTACCACGACCCCTACGTGCCGGAGATCGAGCTCGACGGCGAGACCTGGAAGAGCCGGGAGCTCACCGACGAGGAGCTCGCCTCGGCCGATGTGGTGGTGATCGTGACCGACCACCGCTCGGTGGACTACGGGCGGGTGGTCGCGCGCGCCCAGCGCGTCTACGACACCCGCAATGCCACCCGAGAGGTCGCCCACGGGCGGGAGAAGATCCGCAAGCTCTAGCTCCGGGCCCTCCGCATCCCGTTCAGGGCGAAGGGGGAACCCGCCGGGGGGTCTCTAAGACCCTGGGCTCTTGCACCGGCAGTCCGAAAAGACACCCGATGAGGCGCCATCCGAAAGCGACGGGCGGCGCGGATCCACGCCACCGGGTCCATCCGCGGATCGGGCACGGGGGCGCAGCGGTGGCCGGGGCCTCCGAGGCGGCGGGTCGCTTCCCGGCGCGGGAAGGCTCGTCCGGGGCCGTGCCCCCGGGTCACGCAACCCCTCCCACCACAAGGGTTTCCGCCACGGAGGGGCCGGCCACGGCCCTTGACGGCCCCCCCCTGCTTCCGTACCCAATGGGCCCGGGCACGAGTAGCTCAGTTGGTAGAGCGCCACGTTGCCAACGTGGGGGTCGCGGGTTCGAATCCCGTCTCGTGCTCCACCCGCCCCGGTCCGGGCGGGGCCTCCGGCTCGGTGGGGCCGGCTTCCCCTCCGTCTCGTCCGCCTCCTCCGCGATCGGGCGCACCCGGCCCGGCCGGAACGCGGTGGTTGCCTTCCCCGCGGTGCGACGGGAGGGCGTGGATCCGGTCCCGCCCGGCCGGACACCGCGCCGTCGCGGATCGGGGGGCGGCCCCGGCCGGGGGGCGAGGCGCGGAGCCGGCGGGGTGCCGGGAGGCGCGGCTACGACTCCCGGAAGGGTCCGGTCCGGGGGGGAAGCGGGGCGAAGCGGCCGGGCCGCTTCTCGGCGTTGGCGGCCATGGCCTCGCCGATCTCCTCCACGTGGAGCATCGAGGCGTTCCACACCGCGATGTAGTCGAGGGCATCGGCCGTCGTGTGGTCGCGGGCGTAGTTGATCATCCGCTTGCAGCCGTAGACGGCGAGCGGGGCGTTGGCGGCGATCTCCCGGGCGAGCTCGAGGGCCCCGGCCACGAGGCTCTCGGCGTCGGGATGGATCCGATTCACCAGGCCCCACTCGAGCGCCTCCTCGGCCGGCATCCGCCGCCCGGTGTAGGCCAGCTCCCGCACGATTCCCTCCGGCAGGAGCTTGACGATGCGCGGGAAGGTGCCCACGTCCGCCGTCATCCCGATCTTCGTCTCGTAGATGGTGAAGAAGGCGTCGGCGCTGCAGTAGCGGATGTCGCAGGCGGTGACGAGATCCACTCCGCCGCCGATGCATCCGCCCTGGATGGCCGCGATCACGGGGATGCGCGCCTGCTCGAGGGCGGTGAAGGAGTCCTGGAGGCGGCGCACGTTGTCGTAGAAGCGGGCGCCGTGGGTGAGGCGCGCCATCCGCCGGGCCTCCTCGGCCTCCGCGTCGCCGGCGTCGAGGGGGCCTCCCTGCCCGAAGGCGGAGACGTCGAGGCCGCTCGAGAAGTGCGGGCCGGTGGAGGAGACGACGAGGGCCCGCACGTCGCCCCGGGCGTCCACCTCCCGCACCAGCGCCGGAAGCTCCCGCCAGAACGCGGCGTTCATCGCGTTGCGCTTGTGGGGCCGGTTCAGCACCAGGTGGGCGATGGTGTCGTCGATCTCTAGGCGGAAGCACTCGGTGGTTCGGATCTCGGCGGGCATGGGACCTCCGGGGCTCTCGGCGGCGAAACCGGGCCGGGCGTGGCACCATAGCCGCTTTCCGAGAGCGGCTTCACCCCCGCCGGGACGCGGCCGCCGGCTCGTGGCCGGGGTCCGGGAGCGCCGCTTTGCGGGCGGTGCGGCCCGCGTCCCCGCGCAAAGCGCCACCGGGCGCGAACGCCCGGCCGCCGGCCGCCTCGCCGCGCCCGCCCCCGGGCGAGAGGAGGAGACGGTTGCCGCTTCCGGGTGATGAGCTCGCCGCGTTGCTTCTCGCGGCCCTCGCCACCTCGGCGCTGTCG
>JALSIO010000131.1 GCA_026989995.1 Myxococcales bacterium | reverse complement strand
GCCTGGTCCGCCGAGGTCCACTCGAGCAGCCAGTCGTTGTAGGCGCGCACGCAGGTCTCCATCAGCTCCGGGTCGCCGAGGGCGAGGAATCGACCGGAGCCGAAGCCCCCCACGTTCGGGTAGATGACCTGGGCGAAGATGCCCTCGGCGTCGAGGTGGGCGAGGCGGGCCCGGGCATCGGTGCAGGCCGGTGGGATCTCCTCGAAGGTGGCCGGGCTGTCGGGCAGGGTGCCGTCGAAGCCGGCCATCGAGTAGAAGCCCGGCCCGCCCGCGATCTCGTCTCCGATGAACCACATGTCGCGCCCGTTCACCCGGCGCACGTGCGGCACGCGCTCGCGGTCCCGCCGGGGAACCCGGGAGGTCCAGAGGTCTGCGGGCTCGGTGACGTGGGAGTCCGTGTCGATGACGCGGTAGCGCTCGAAGAGGCTGGCCATGGCTGGGTGTCTCCGTCGGGTGGCGCCCGGTGGAAGGAGGATAACCCAGACGCGCCGCGGCCCGGTGGGGTCCGCCCTAGAGCGGCCAGATCACCGGGATGGCGGACAGGGCCACCACGGCGCAGAGCAGATCGAGGGGGAGCCCCACCCGCACGAAGTCGCCGAATCGGTAGCCCCCGGGGCCGTACACGATCAGGTGGGTCTGGTAGGTCACCGGGGAGGCGAAGGCGCAGGCCGAGCCGAAGGCCACGGCCATGACGAAGCCCCGCGGGTCGGCGCCGGACTGCCCCGCGGCCGCCACGGCGATGGGGAACATGATCGCCACCCCGGCGTTGTGGTGGAGCGTTTCCGCGAGCACGAGGCTGCCCAGGTAGCAGGCGGTGAGCGTGGCCAGCGGCCCGAGCCCTCCCACGGCCTCCACGAGCACCGAGGCCATGGCGTGCGCGGCGCCGGTCTGCTGCATGGCGCGGGCGATGCCGAGTCCGGCGGCGATCACCACCAGCACCGGCACCTCGATGCTGCGGCGGGCCACGGGACCGGTGAGGCACCGGGTGAGGAGGAGCGCGCCGGCCGCGAGCAGGGCCGACACCGAGGTGGGCAGGAAGCCGGTGGCCGAGCAGATCACCATCGCCGCCAGGATCGCGATCGACACGCCCATGAGCTCGTGGCGGGGCGGCTCGCTGTCGGGCACCTCGCTCACGAGGTAGAAGTCGCGGCTTCCGCGGTGCGCCTGCAGGAAGCCCGGGGCCGTCTGCAGCAGGAGGGTGTCGCCGGGCTGCAGCACGATGTCGCCGATCTTCCCCGCCACGCGTTCGCCGTTGCGGTGCACGGCGACCACGGCGGCGTCGTAGACCGTCCGGAATTTCGCGTCCCGGATGCTCTGGCGGACCAGCGGCGAGGAGGGAGAGATCACCGCCTCGGCCAGGCGGCGGCGGACCGCGTCCCGGGGGTCGGGCGCCTCGTGGGAGACGGGCACGAGTCCCCGGATCCGCTGGAGGTCCACGAGCGTCGAGAGCACCCCCACGAAGACCAGCCGGTCGCCGGCCTCGAGGGTCTCGTCCGGGCCCACCGGGGTGAGCACGCGGCCGCCCCGGTCGATCTCGACCAGGAACAGGCCCTTCAGGTGCCGCAGGCCGGCCTCCTCCACCGTCCGCCCCACCAGGGGGCAGTCGGACTCCACCCGGAGCTCCGCCGTGTACTCGCGGCGCTCCGCCGCCTCCCCCGGGTCCCGGCGGGTGGGGAGCAGCCGGGGGGCGACGGCCAGGAGGTAGACCAGTCCCGCGATGGCGATGGGCACCCCGGCGCCGGCGAACTCGAAGAAGCCGAGGGGGGGCATCCCCGCGGAGCGCACCAGGGCGTCCACCGTGAGGTTCACGCTGGTTCCGATGAGGGTGAGGGTGCTGCCCAGGATCGTGGCGTAGCTGAGCGGGATCAGGAAGCGGCTCAGCGCGCGTCCGTGCTGTCGGGCCCAGTCCCGGAGCACCGGGGTCATCATGGCGACGATGGGCGCGTTGTTGAGGAAGCCCGAGACCAGCGCGAGGGGCGGGCACAGGCGCGCCAGCACCCGGCGGTCGTTGCCTTCGTGGGGGAGGAGTCGGCGCAGGGTGAAGTCGAGGGCCCCGGTCTCCCGGAGTCCGGCGGAGACCGCGAAGAGGGCGGCGATGGTGGCCACCGCCGGGTTCGCGAAGCCCGAGAAGGCCTCCTCGGGGGTGAGCACGCCGGCGGCGGCGAGCAGGACCAGCCCGGCCATGAACACGAGGTCGGGTGCGGCCACACCCCGGGCGAGAGCCGCCACGAGGCCGACGACCACCGCGATGGTGAGCCAGGCCTGCCAGTCCATGGGCTCCGCACCATACCTTGCGGCCCCCGGCCCACCAACCGGCGCGTGCGGGCCCGCGGAAGCCACCTCCGCGTTGCGGCCGGGCTGCCGGTCTTCCAATGTCTGGCCATGCGGGGTGGAAGCGGGACAGGCGGACCTCTCGAGTTCACCGAGAAGGCCTTCTACCTGGCCGAGTTCCGCGGGCGGAGCCTCGGGATGGTGGCCACCGAGCCCGAGCTCCTCGACGCGGCGGGGCTCCTCCCGGTCCTCCGCGAGCTCGAGGCGAACCCCACGCCGGTGGTGCTCGTGGCGTCGGACGCGGGGCGGCTTCGCGCGCTGACCGGCGCGAGTCCGCTCCCGGCCGGCGCCGGCCCACTCCCGGGGCCGGTGTGGCGGGCGCTCCAGCAGCGGCCCCGGGTGGGGCTTCGGACCGCCGGAGGCGCTGCCTTCTCCCGCGAGGCCCTCGAGGTCTGCGCGGCGCTGCGGCTTTCCAAGGTGGTCTGGCTGCGCCGGGAGGGCGGCCTCCGCGGACCCGATGGCGACCGCCTCTCCTTCGTGCACGTGGACGAGCTCCGGGAGCTTCGGGCCGCGGGCGCAGCCGGCGCGCCCCTCGACGAGGTGGAGGCCCTGCTCGCCGCAGGCGTGCACGCGGTGAACCTCTGCTCTCCCGAGGGCCTCGGCGAGGAGCTTTTCACCTACGCCGGCTCGGGGACGTTGTTCACCGCCGAGCGCTACGTGGACGTGCGGTGGCTCGGCCTCGACGACCTCGGCACCGCGCTCTCGCTGATCGAGCGGGGCGTGGCGGAGGGCTACCTCGCCCGCCGGAGCCCGGAGGAGCTCGACCGCGTTCTCGCCCACGCCTGCGGCGCCTTCGTCGAGGGCCGGCATCTCGCCGGCATGGCCGCCCTGCTCCACCATCCCGGGACGGCCGAGAGCGAGCTCGTCTCGCTCTACACCCTGACCCGCTTCCTCGGGGAGGGCATCGGCGCGCACCTGGTGGCCTTCGCGGCTGCCCGGGCGCAGGAGGCCGGGCGGCGGGGCCTCTTTGCGTGCACCACTCGCGAGCGGGTGGGCGCCTTCTTCCTGCGGCAGGGCTTCCGGGAGGTGCCCCCGGAGCGGCTGCCGGCGTCCAAGTGGCAGGGGTACCCGCGCTCCCGTCGGGAACGGCTGCGCTGCTACCGGCTGGAGCTCAGCGTTGCCGCTGCGCCTCCTTCCGGAGATCGAGGCCGAGGCGGCGGGCGATGATCACCTTCATGATCTCGTTGGTGCCCGCGTAGATGGGCTGGACCGCCGCGTCGGCGTAGTCCTCCGCCACGGGTGTCTCGAGCATGAAGCCGTAGCCCCCGTGGAGCTGCAGGCACTCGCCAGCGAGGCGCTTCTGGAGGGTGGTGGTCCACCACTTCGCCATGGAGACCTCCATCACGATCTCCTCTCCCCGGACGTGGGCGGCGAGGAGGCGATCCACGAAGGCCTGCCCGACCTCGACCTCGGTGAAGAGCTCGGCGAGCACGAACTGGGTGTTCTGGAAGGCGCCGATGGGCTGGCCGAAGGCGTGCCGCTGCTTCACGTAGGCGAGGGTGTCGTCGAGGGTGCGGCGGCAGGAGGCGACGGAGGCGACCGCGATGCACAGGCGCTCCTGCTGGAGCTGTTCCATCAGCATCCGGAAACCCTGCCCCTCCTCCCCGAGGCGATTGGCCGCGGGGATGCGGCAGTCCTCGAAGAAGAGCTCGCTCGTGTCCTGGCCCTTGAGCCCGAGCTTCTCGAGCCGGCGCCCGCGGACGAAGCCGGGGGTGTCGGCCTCGACCAGGAAGAGGCTGATTCCCCGGTGCGGCGGCCGGGCCGTCGGATCGGTCCGGGCGACCACGATGAACAGGTCGCCGATCTGCCCGTTGGAGATGAAGGTCTTGGTGCCGGAGAGGACGTAGTGGTCGCCGTCGCGGACCGCGCGGGTGCTGATGGCCGCGAGGTCGGAGCCGGCGCCGGGCTCGGTCATCGCGATGCCGAGCAGGATCTCCCCCCGGATGGCGCCCGGGAGGTAGCGCTCCTTCTGCTCCTCGCTCCCGTAGCGCACGAGGTAGGGCATGCAGATGTCGGAGTGCAGCGACACCATCATCCCGTGGGCGCGGGCGTAGGCGAGCTCCTCCATCACGATGGCGTCGTAGAGGAAGTCCCCCCCGGCGCCGCCGTAGGCCTCCGGGGCGTGGGCGCCGAGGAGCCCCGCGGCGCCGGCCTTGCGCCAGGTCTCCCGGTCGCTCATCCCGCGGGCATTCCACTCGGGGATCCGGGGCACCACCTCCTGCTCGACGAAGCGGCGCACCTGTTCCCGAAAGAGCTCGTGTTCCTCGCTGAAGATGTCCCTGCGCATGGGCCCTCCTGCCGGGCGTGGCCGCTGCAGAGGCTAGCGGGAATTCCGCGGCCGGTTCCCCGCGGCCCCGGCCCGCGGGGCCGGGGTCGCCGGGCCACGGGATCTCCGGCACCCTCCTCGGCACGGAAGGAGGATCCGCTCTTGGAGTGCCGCGCCGCCGTCGCCCACGCCCCGGGAAGCCCCCTTCGCATCGAGACCGTCGAGGTGGAGGGGCCGCGCGAGGGGGAGGTGCTCGTGGAGGTCCGGGCCACCGGCATCTGCCACACCGATGCCTACACCCTTTCGGGTGCCGATCCCGAGGGGCTCTTCCCCTGCATCCTCGGCCACGAGGGAGCGGGGGTGGTCGCGGAGGTCGGGCCCGGGGTGCGCTCGGTCCGCCCCGGGGACCACGTGATCCCGCTCTATACCCCGGAATGCCGGGAGTGCGAGTACTGCCTCTCGCGGCGGACCAACCTCTGCCAGGCGATCCGCGAGACCCAGGGCCGCGGCGTGATGCCCGACGGCACCAGCCGCTTCCGGCTCGGCGGAAGCCCCCTGCACCACTACATGGGGACCTCCACCTTCTCGAACTACACGGTGCTCCCGGAGATCGCCGTGGCCCGGATCCGGGAGGACGCCCCCTTCGAGAAGGTCTGCCTCATCGGCTGCGGGG
>JALSIO010000130.1 GCA_026989995.1 Myxococcales bacterium | reverse complement strand
GGGGATCGGCGCCGGGGCGGGCGCCCCGAGGTGGATCGTCCCGCCCTCGAGGCGGAGGTTGCGGGCGCGGGGGCTGCGGGTCAGGAAGCCGAGCGGGTCCACGAGGACCTCGACCCGGTCGATCCAAGCCCGGGCCCTTCCTCCGGGCAGGTCGAGGCTCAGATCCTCGGCGACGAGGCGCCCCTTCGCCAGGTCGACCGCGGTCCGGGCGGCGCGCACGGGCACCCCGGCCGCCGACTCGAGCGCGCTCTCGGCCAGCGCCTCGATCCTCGCCGGTCCGAGCTGCCGGACGAGGGCCGTTCCGGCGAGCGCGCCGGCGATCACGAGGCTGGCTCCGAGAAGAGGACGCCTTCGGGGACGGGGCAAGGTCGCTCCGGGCGGGGCCGAAAAGCGTAGCAGACCGCGCCCCGTGCCCCGCCGCCCCGGGCCCGGGGGCCTTCATGGAGGGTTCACCCACCGGTCGGCGATGTGCGGAAGGCGCCGGAGAGCCGCATCCCGGAAAGGCTTCCGGAGCGCCTCGAAAGTTCGACCGATGACTCTCTGGAAAACCCGCAAATGCCTATTTTGCCTAAAGAAATCATCGCTCCTACCGAAACCACCCGGCGGTAGCAGGAACGGCTCCACCTCGAACGGATCGAGGGAGCGACCTGTCAGGGATGACCCGATGTCGCACGAAATCCGAAAGAACCGCGTCCGAGAGCTTCGCGAGAACCGGCTGATGACCCAGGCGCAGCTGGCCAGGAAGGCCAAGGTGGCGCTTCGGACCATCCACAGCGTCGAGAAGGGCATGAACTGCCGCATGGACACCAAGCGGAAGATCCTGCTCGCCCTCGGCCTCCGGTTCGAGGACAAGGACTACGTGTTCCCCCCGGCCGAGCCTACCCCCGAGCCCCCCTCGCAGCGGCAGTCGCAGCAGGAGAAGCCCGGTCCGGGTTCGCCGACGGAGAACCCGTTCCACCAGCACTAGGCGAAGCGCGGCCCGCGCCCGGGCGTCGGCTTCGGGCGCGGGCCGTCTCGGCGGCCCCTTTCCACTCGGTTACCCTCCCCGGGCGGATCCCGGCCCCTCGGGGGAGCCGTGAAGGGGGGCGCCATCACCGACCGGGTCACGCTGCTGGCAGACGTGGCGGGGCTGGTGTCCCGCTCCCACGACCTCGCCGAGACGCTGCGCAACGTGGTGGACCTCGTCGCGCGCCGCCTCGATGCGGACGTCTGCTCCGTCTACCTCACCGACCCCGACCTCGAGCACCTCACCCTGAAGGCGACCCGCGGCCTGCGCCAGGATGCGGTGGACCGGGTCCGGCTCGACTTCAGCGAGGGGCTCGTCGGACTCGCCGCCGAGCAGCGGAAGCCCATCGCCATCGAGTCGGCCCGCTCGCATCCGCGCTTCCGCTTCTTCCCGGAGATCGGCGAGGAGAGCTTCGAGTCGCTGATGGCGGCGCCCCTGCTGGTGCGGGACGTCCCCATCGGCGTGCTCGTCGTGCAGACCAAGCACGCCCGCCGCTTCAGCGACGGCGACGTCGCTGCCCTGCAGACCTGCGCCCAGCTCATCGCTCCCGTGGTGATGAACGCCCAGCTCCTCGAGGTCGCCGGCCGGAACGAGGAGAGCCGGCAGGCGGTCGTGGAGACCCTTGCCCGCTCGGGGATCCCGCTGGCCTCGGAGGCTCCCAGCCGAGCGCTCTCGAACGTGGAGCTGCGCGGCATTCCCGCCTCTCGGGGCGTCGCCATCGGCCCGGTCCACATCCTCGAGGATCCGATGGATCTCGCGCGGGTCGAGTACACGCCGAACCCCGACCGCGAGCAGGAGCGGCGGGACCTCTTCGACGCGGTGGCGCAGGCGCGGCGGGAGCTCGATGCCCAGGCGGCGGATCTCGGGCAGCGCTTCGGGCCCGAGTTCGCCGCCGTGTTCACCACCCACGTGCAGATCCTCGAGGACAAGGGCTTCGTGCGGCGCCTCGAGGAGGAGGTGGCCCGGACCGGAAACGCCTTCGAAGCACTCCGGGCGGTGCTCGAGACCTACCGGCAGACCTTCGAGCGCATCCAGGATCCCTACTTCCGTGACCGCGGGCTCGACGTGGAGGACGTGGGCCGCCGGGTCGCCGCGAAGCTCCTCGGCGTTCGCCATCAGAACATCCCGCTCCGAGAGGGGGCGGTGCTCGTCACCTCCCAGATCCTCGCGGCCCACTTCGCGCAGTTCGAGATCGAGAAGGTCGCGGCCATCGTCGCCGAACACGGCGGGGCCACCTCGCACGGAGCCATCTTCGCGCGGTCCCTCGAGATTCCCGCAGTGACGGGGGTCGAGCGGCTGCGGGCCGTGGTCGAGCCCGGGGAGCTGGCCATCGTCGACGGCAGCAGCGGCCGGGTCTACCTGTCTCCGGATCCGGAACTGCAGCGCGAGTACGAGCGCGCCCAGCAGAACTACGCGCTGATCGTCGAGCACCTCGACGCGGTGCGCAGTCGCCCCGCCGAGACCCGGGACGGCCGGCGGATCGCGCTCACGGCGAACGTGGGGCTCGTGAACGACCTGCGACTGGTGGAGCGCCACGGCGCCGAGGGGGTGGGCCTGTTCCGGACGGAGCTCCTGGCCCTGGCGCACCGGGGCTTCCCCGAGGAGGACGAGCAGGAACAGCTCTACGAGCGCGTTGCGGGCATCCTCGCCCCGCGCCCGGTCACCATCCGCACCCTCGACCTCGGCGGGGACAAGGCGCTTCCGGCGCTCGCGCTCGAGGCGGAGGCGAATCCCCAGCTCGGCTGGCGGTCGATCCGGCTCTCGCTCTCCCAGCGGGACGCCTTCCGAGCCCAGCTTCGCGCCATCCTGCGGGCCAGTGCCTTTCGCAACGTGCGCCTGCTGCTCCCGCTCATCTCCAGCGTCGAGGAGCTCGAAGAGGCCCGGGAGGTGCTCGGCGAGGCGATGGACGACCTGCGCAGCCGCGGGCAGGACTTCGACCCGGAGATGCCGGTGGGCATCATGGTGGAGGTGCCGTCGGCGGCGCTCATCGCCGACGCCCTCGCGGAGCGCTGCGATTTCCTCAGCATCGGCACCAACGATCTCACCCAGTACACGCTTGCGGTGGACCGGGGGAACGAGCGGGTGGCCCACCTCTTCGACCCGCTGCACCCGGCGGTGCTCGCGCTCATCGACCGCACCGTGCGGGCGGGGGAGCGCGCCGGGATCCCCGTGTCGGTGTGCGGGGAGAGCGCCGCCGACCCCCTCTCGGTGCCCCTTCTCGTGGGCCTCGGGATCGAGGAGCTCTCCGCCACGCCGAGCGCCGTGCCCGTCATCAAGGAGATCGTGCGGGGGCTCTCCTTCGCCGAGGTGGAAGCCGACGCGCGCGAGGCACTCAAGCGGGACCGGGCCGGGGAGGTGCGGCGCATCGCCGCCGCGCGGCTGCACGAGGCGGGGCTTCTCGAGCACCCGGACGTGGGTCCCTGGCTGCAGGCGACCGCGGCGCCCTACCTCGAAGGGGCCTGCGGCCTGGAATCGGGGGCGACTGCGGCCGCGGTGTCGGCCTCGAGCTCGACCAGCACCCCGGAGTGATCGGAGCCGGGAATGGCGACCACCTCGACGCGGGCCGTCCGCACGCCTCGGCAGAACGCGTGGTCGATCCGGAGCAGCCGCGGGCTTCCGGGTCGCGGTCCCCAGGTCGCCGCCGGCGTGCGGCCCGCGCGCCGGGCCGCCACCACCGCGGCATCCTCGAGGTGCCGCGCGAGGCGCCGGTGGACGCCCATGCCGGGCGTGGCGTTCAGGTCACCCACGACCACCCGCGGACGCGCGGGGCTCGTCGCGAGGTAGGCGAGCACTCCGCGGAGCTGCGCCCGCCGGATCCGGTGGCTGCGCAGCCACGGCCACACGTGGAAACCCATGATGTGGAGGTTCACCACCTCGAGTCCCCGTTCGCCCACGGGCCATCCGGGGGGAGCGAGGCGGGCCAGGCGGGCATCCCGGCAGGGGAGCGGAAGGCGCGACACCTCCGCCGGGTGTCGAAGGGCGATCCCCATGCCGAGGTGGGCGCGGTGGGGCTCGAGCCGTCCGTGGGGCAGCACGCGGGCCACGGCCCGGGCCTGCTCCGGGGCGAGTTCCTGGAAGGCGGCCACGTCCACGCGGTGGTGCTCGAGCAGCGCCGCGAGGCGGTCCGGGTCCGCGCCGCCGTTCCAGAGATTCGCGGTGAGGATGCGCAGGGTCGCCACGGAAGCCGCTAGCGCTCCTGCCGCCGGGGCGGATCGGCGGGCAGTCCGAGGCAGGCATCCGCGCGGTCCGTGACCCGATCGAGCTCCCTCTCGAGGGCGAGACCGCGCTGCACGAGCTCCGCGTTGCGCGCGCCCTCGGGGACGCGAAGCGGGGTGCCCACGACCACCCGCACCCGCGCGAAGGGAAGGGGCAGGAGCGCCCGGTCCCAGCTTCCGACACGGACCGAGGGCCGGGCCGAGAGGCCCACCGGTACCACGGGGCGGCCCGTGGCACGGGCCACGGCCACCACGCCCGGCTTGAGCTCCCGCGCCGGTCCGCGCGGCCCATCCGGGAGGATCGCGAGCGAGTCCCCCCTCCGGGCCCTCCGGATGAGCTGCACGAGGAGCTGGCGGGCGCCGCGCGAGCTCGAGCCCCGGGGCGGGTCCCCGAATCCGAGGCCCCGGAGCACCGCCGCGATCCGGTCCCCATCCCGGCTCCGGCTCACCGGCACCGCGAGTCCGGAGTCGCGGAAGGCGCCGGCCGCGATCAGGAAGCCGCGATGCCAGAGCACGCCGACGAAGGGTTCGCCGCTGGCACGCGGGTCCGCCCCCTCGATGCGCACGCGCCACGTGCAGGCGAGCAGCCGGATCGCCCCCGCCCCCACCCACCCGATCAGCACCGTCACGGCGCGGCTTCGGAGCACCCGGCGGAGCATGGAGGAACCTTAGCCACGGCCGTCCTCTCGTCCCGCCCTCATCCGGCGTATGCGATGAGCGCCACCCCGACCACGGTGGCCACCGCGCCGGAGAGGCGGAGGGCGGAGGGGCGCTCGCGCAGCCAGAGGACGGACAGCCCGACCGCGAAGAGCACGCTGAGCTGCCGCACCGCCACGACGTAGCTCACCGGGGCGCTGCGGAAGGCCTCGAGGACGAGGCCGTAGCTGAGCAGGCTCGCGGCCACGGAGAGCAGCACCGCCGGAAGCTCGCGGCGCATCGACGCGCGGAGCCGGGCACCCGCGAGCCGGCGGCCGGCGAGTGGAAGGAAGACCAGCGAGCTCCCGGCCGAGAGCAGGAAGAAGTAGGCGACCGACCGGGGACGGGCGAGGACCAGGGCGC
>JALSIO010000129.1 GCA_026989995.1 Myxococcales bacterium | reverse complement strand
GACCGGGCCCGGGACACCAGCCGGGGTGCACCCCCCGACCTGCCCCCGAGCGCCGATGCGGGCGCCGGGGACCTGCAGCCGGACCCGCCCAGCGGGAGCGCGGGAAGGAGGACCCTCGCGGAGCTGCTCGAGCGGCTCGTCGAGCGCTCGCTGCGAAGGGCGAGCCCCTTCGCGGTCCTCCACATCGGGCTCGACAACTTCAAGCGGATCAACGCCGCGCTCGGCCGGCGGACGGGCGACACCGTGCTCCGGGCGATCGCGCAGCGCCTCGACCGGGCGGTCCGCTTCGACCCCGTGGTGGCCTCGATTTCCGACGCGGTGGCGCCGCCGGGGCTCTTCCGGCTCGAGGGCGACGAGTTCAGCGTGCTCGTCCCCGAGCTCGCGCCCGGGCGCTCGCCGGCGATCGCGGCCCGGAGGCTGCTCGAGGTGGTCTCGGAGCCGGTCGATCTCGAGGGACACCCCGCGGTGGTGACCGCCTGCGTCGGTATCGCCGTGGGGCCGGGCGACGGCCGCACGGCGCCCGAGCTCCTCGAGGCCGCCATGGCGGCCCTGCAGCAGGCCAAGGACGCGGGCCCGAACCGCTACGTCTTCCACTCCCGGGAGCGCCAGCACGAGGCCTACTCGAGCCTGCTGCTCGAAAGCCGCCTCCGGCGCGCGCTGACCGAGGAGTCCCTGGCCGTCCACTACCAGCCCCGGATCGACGCCGGAAGTCGCGCCATCACCGGGCTCGAGGCCCTCCTGCGCTGGCGGGATCCCGAGCTCGGCCCCATCCCGCCCGCCGAGTTCATTCCGCTTGCCGAAAGCTGCGATCTGATCGGGCCGGTGGGCGAGTTCGTCCTGCGGCAGGCCTTCGGCCAGGCCGCCGCGTGGCGGGCACGGGGCCTGGACCCCGGGCGCGTCTCCGTGAACGTCTCCCCGCGGCAGTTCGGGCGCGGAGACCTCGCCGCGGTCCTTCTCGGCGCGGCAGAGCGCGCGGGCTTCCCTCCCGAGGCGGTCGAGGTGGAGATCACCGAAAGCTGCCTGCTCCACCCGGCACCCGTCGTCCCGGCTCTCGCCGTGCTACGCCGCGCCGGAGTGCGCGTGGCCATCGATGACTTCGGGACGGGCTACTCGTCCCTCCACTGCCTGCGGGAGCTTCCGGTCGACGTGCTCAAGATCGACCGCGCCTTCATCCGCGGCATCGAGGAGGAGGAGCGCGCACGGGCCCTCGCCGGCGCCATCATCTCGCTCGCCTGGAGCCTCGGACTCCGGGTCGTCGCCGAGGGCGTGGAGACCGAGGGACAGTGGTCCTTCCTTCGTGACCACGGATGCGACGAGATCCAGGGATTTGCGGCGGCACCGGCGCTTCCGCTGCACGCGGTCGAGCCGCTGCTGCGCGCCGGCCGGATCCCGGACAAGGAATCCACCGACCCCGCCTAGCCGCCTACTCCGGTTTGGCGTCGGCTCCCGTGCGGAGCTCGTCGACGAGCTCCTCCATGCGGGTGAGGAGCGCGGCCAGGCGCCCCGCCCCGTCGTCCGCTCCCCCGAGCTCCCCGCGGAGTGCGGCCAGGCAACGCGCGAGCTCGTCGGCCACGACCGCAGACGAGGGGCAGGTGGCGGGCGGACTCCCGGCACGGAGGCGCGACGCGAGACGGGCATTCTCCTGTTCCACCGCCACGCGGTCGAGCACGGCGCGCACGGTGAAGAGGAGCTGGTCCGGGCTGCAGGGCTTGTTCAGGTAGGCGTGCACCCGCGCCCGATTGATCGCCTCCACCGCGTCCACCGTCTCGGCGTATCCCGTGAGCAGGATCCGCCCGGTGCCGGGGTGGGCCTCTGCGATGCGGGCCAGGAGCTCCACCCCGGAGATCCCCGGCATCCGCTGGTCGGAGATGACGAGGTCGAAGGGCTGCCGCTCGCACAGGCCCCAGGCCTCGTCGCCCGAGGCGGCGGTGGTGACCGAGGCCGTGCGCCGGAGGATCCGGGCGACCAGCTCGACGCCCCGGATCTCGTCGTCCACGGCCAGCACGCGTGTCCCGGGCCCCATGGGGAGACGTATCGACCCCGGGGCGGCGGGGCTTGACCACGCGACCCGCGCCGTTCAGCGGGGGTGCCGGTCCGCCGAAGGGCGAGGGCGATGAAGAGGCACGGGGACCCGATCCTGGTGGCCGGGGCCGTCACCTTCGCGCTCGTCACCGCGCTCGGCCTCGACGCCGCCCGTTCGGCCGTGGGCCAGCCCTTTCCGGGGTTTCTGGTCCTCGAAAACGGGGTGGTTCCCTCCGCGGGGCTCGGGCGTTGGCCCCCCGTGGCCTCGGGCGAGATCTTCCAGCACCGCGTGGTGTCGATTGGCGGAGAGGCCGTGTCGGGCGGGCGGGCGGTCGCCGCCGTGCTCCGCCGCTGGCCCCCCGGAAGCCGGGTCGAGGTTCGCCTCGCGCGGGCGGGGCAGGAGCTCCTCCGGGTGGTGGAGGTGCGCCGCTTCGACCCCTGGGATGCCCTCCTGCTCTTCGGCCCCTTCCTGCTGAGCGGCCTTGCCCTCGGTGGCTCGGCGCTCGTGATCCGCTTCCTCAGGCCGGGGAACCGCTTGGCCACCGGCACGGCGATGGGCCTTTTCATCGCGTCGATCTACGCCCTCTCGGCGATGGATCTCTACGGCCCCTACCGCCTCTTCCGGCTCCACGTGCTCGCCGAGGCGCTGCTCTTTGCGGGCGTGCTGCACACGGCCCTCGTCTTTCCCCATCCCTCCCGCCTGGTGGAGCGCCACCCCCGCGTGGTTCCGGCCGTCTACCTCCTGGCAGCGGCGCTTGCAGTCCGGATGGAGCTTCGCCTCTACGACCCGGAGGCCTACGCCCTCGATCACCGGCTCGCCATCGCCGCCTTCGGGATCTCCCTGGCCGTCCTCGTCGCCCGCCAGATGCTGGCCTTCCTGCGATCCTCGAGCTTCGAAGCCCGCCAGCGGGTCAAGGTGGTGGCCCTCGGAGCCGCCGGAGCACTCCTCCCGGCGGCCGTGCTCGCCGCGGCCGGGGCGGTGACGGGGGGACGCATCCCCGAGAACGCCATGGGGTACACCGCCTTCCTCTTCCCCGTGGCCCTCGGCTACGCGGTGCTCCGCCAGGACCTGCTCGGCGTGGACGCCGTGCTCCGGCGCACGGTCAACTACGCGCTGCTCACCGGGGCGCTCGCGCTCGCCTACGCCACCGGTGCGACCGCGCTCGCCCGGCTGCTGCCGAGCGGCGAGTCCGAGCTGCGGAGCATCTCGGCGGTCCTCTTCGCCGCCGGGACCGCGCTCCTGCTCGGGCCGCTGCGCGATCGGCTCCAGGCGGTGCTCGACCGGGTCTTCTTCCGGACCGCCTACGACTTCCGCCGGCTGGTGGAGACCACCAGCGCCCGGCTGGCCGCCGGAACCGAGCTTCCCCTGGTGGTGGAGGAGATCGAGTCGGCGGTCGAGGGCGCGCTCCATCCGAGCTCTGCCACGCTCTACGTGCGCCGTGGAGAGGGCGAGTCCTTCGAGGCGGTTCCCTCGCTCCGGGGCCGTCTCGACTGGGAGCTCTTCCGACTGGCCGAGGGGCACGACGGCCCGGCGGAGGGGCCCGGTGGCTCACTCGTCGTCCCCTTCCGGGTCGAGTCCGATCTGGTGGCCGTGCTGGTGCTCGGCCCGAGGCTCTCCGGGCGCATCTACGGGGGTGACGACCGCGCCATGCTCCGGATCCTCGCCAACCAGGGAGCCATTGCGGTACAGAACGCGTTGGCCGTGGAGCGGCTCCGCGATCTCAACCGCGACCTCGAGCGCAAGGTCGAGGAACGGACCGCCGAGCTCGCCCGGGCCGTCGACGAGCTGCGCGAGACCCAGTCGCAGCTCGTCCACCAGGAGAAGATGGCCTCCCTCGGGCAGCTCGTCGCCGGGATCGCGCACGAGATCAACAATCCCCTGAACTTCATCCAGGGCAATCTGCACTTCCTGCGGAGCCACGCCGAAGCCCTCGCCTCGGCCTTTCGGGAGCTCGCCGAGTCCGCGCCCGGCCTCGAGGGGCAGCTCGCACGGATCCGTGCCGAGAAGGACCTCGACTTCGTGCTTTCCGATCTCGAGTCCGTGCTCGCGGCCTGCGAGGAGGGCGTCGAGCGCACCACCGGGCTCGTGCGCAATCTCCGCACCTTCTCCCGGGGAGACGCCGGGGAGGTGAGCGAGCTCGATCTCCACGAAGCCATCGAGACCACCCTCACGCTGCTCGGAAGCCGGATCCGATTCCTCGAGATCGAGCGGGACTACGGAGAGATCCCGCCCCTCGAATGCCTTCCGGGGCAGATCAACCAGGTGCTGATGAACCTGCTCGCCAACGCCTCGGACGCCGTGGGCGACCGCGGGCAGATCCGCATCCGAACCCGGCGGATGAACGGCGATCGCATCCTGCTCCGGGTCGAGGACGACGGCTGCGGAATCTCACCGGAGCACCTCGACCGGATCTTCGAACCCTTCTTCACCACCAAGGAGGTGGGACGCGGCACCGGGCTCGGTCTCGCGATCACCTACGGGATCGTCTCCCGCCACCGCGGGGCCATCCGCGTCGAGAGCACGCCGGGCGCCGGAACCGCCTTCGTGGTGGAGCTCCCGATCCGCTTCGCCGGGGAACGCGGCACCGCTTCCTCCTCCGGGCCCGGCGGCGGAGAGGGCACCCCGTGACGGGCTCCAAGGGACCCTCGGTCCTGGTGGTGGCAGCCGACCCGGGCCTCCGACGCGGGGTCGCCACCGCCCTCGAGGGTGCCTGGCGGGTACATGCCGCGCAGCCCTCGGAGCTCCGGGACCCGGCCGGCTTCGTGGACGTCTGCGGTGCAGTCGCCGTCCTCGACGGCCGGGAGGGCGAGCGGGGGCTCGCGGCGCTCGCGCCGATTCGCGGGCTCGCCGCCTCGGCCCGGCTGGTCCTGGCAGGCCACGTCGCCGACGAGAAGCTGCTCGAAGCGGCGCTCGACCTGCTCCGGCCGGCCGCGGCCCTGCCCTGGCCCGCGCCGGCCGCGCTCCTCCGGCACGCGGTGTCCTCGAGCCTGCCCGCAGGTCCATGCGGCGAAGGGGCCCGGCCCGGGCAGCGACGGGCTCCCGCCCTCCTCGGCGTGAGCGCCGCCATCCGGAGCGTCCTCGATGAGGTGCGACGGGTTGCGCCCTCGAACCTCCCGGTCCTGATCCTCGGCGAGACGGGCACGGGCAAGGAGCTCGTGGCCCGCTCCGTCCACGAGCACAGCCCACGCAGCCGCGGGCCCTTCGTGCCCATGAACTGCGGTGCCCTCCCCGAAGCGCTCCTCGAGGGGGAGCTCTTCGG
>JALSIO010000128.1 GCA_026989995.1 Myxococcales bacterium | reverse complement strand
CCGGTCCTGCCGGACCGGCCCGCTTCCGGCCGCCCGCGCGGCGATGCGGCTCAGGGCCCGCCGAGCGCGGCGTGGACGGCCCCCATGAGGCGCAGGCCGCGCGGGTCCGAGGCCAGGTTCGCGGCCATCCGGTTCATGGTGTAGGCCACGGCGAGCCCGGTCTCGGGATCGGCGTAGGCGTACGAGCCTCCGAACCCGGAATGGCCGAAGGCCCGATCGCTCGGCCCGTACATGCCGAAGGTGTTCCGGATGAAGCCGCGGCTCCAGCGCATGGGAAGGCCGAGAACGAGGTCCTCCTGCTCGTTCTCCACGGCCGTCGCGCGCTCGAGGGTCTCGCGCGAGAGCAGCCGCACCCCGAAGGCCTCGCCGCCGGCGGCGAGCACCGCATAGGCCCGGGCCAGCGCCCGCGCGGTGCCGTGTCCGTTGGCCGCCGGAAGCTCTGCCGCGCGCCAGTCGCGCCGGTTCGGCGTCTCCGGGCCCACCGGCGGGTTGCCCATCGCCGCCCGGCGGACCGGGGTGTCGGGCAGGGCCTCCCGCTCGTCGGCGTCGAAGCCGATGAGCTCCGCCACCCGGGGCTCCTCGTCCTCCGGCAGTCCGATGTGGAAGTCGAGGCCGAGCGGCTCGGCCACCTCCTCCCGGAAGAAGCGGCCGAGGCTCCGCCCGGTGAGCCGTCGGACGACCTCGCCGGCGAGGTGCCCGAAGGTGATGGCGTGGTAGCCGCTCCGGGTCCCCGGCTCGAAGAACGGCTCCTCGCGCGCCAGCCGCTCCGCCATGGCCTCGTGGTCGAAGAGGTCCTCGAGACGGAGGCGCTCCCGGACGCCGGGAACCCCGGCCCGGTGGGCGAGCAGGTCCGCCAGGGTGACCCGCCCCTTGCCGGCGGCGGCGAACTCGGGCCAGATCTCGG
Source organism: Myxococcales bacterium (assembly GCA_026989995.1). Lineage (GTDB taxonomy): Bacteria > Myxococcota_A > UBA9160 > UBA9160 > JALSIO01 > JALSIO01. The sequence goes on along the minus strand of JALSIO010000128.1, from coordinate 4,412 downwards.
CCACCGGCTGCTCGTAGTCCGTGCGGCCGCGGTCCACCAGCATCGCGCAGCAGAGCGCCGCCATGCCCTTGGTCGTGGACCACACGTTGACCAGGGTCTCGGCCGTCCACGGCCGGCTGCGCGCGCCGTCCGCGTGCCCGCCGGAGAGGTCCACCACGAGCTCGCCCTCGTGGTGGACGGCGAAGGAGGCACCCACCTCCTCCCCCTGCTCGAGCGACTCGCGGAAGACGTGCTCCACCTTTTCGAAGGGCGGGCGCGCGAAGCCGGAGACGGCGCTCATCGCCCGGCCCCCTCCGGCGTGGCCGTCATCATCCGGTCGATGGCGTGCACCGGCGCACCCTCGCCGCTCATGAAGGGACGCAGCGCCGCGTAGACGCGCTGCTGCTGCTGCACCCGGGAAAGCCCCGCGAAGGCGGCCGAGACGACCTCCACCTCGAAGTGGCCGGGCCCGGCACCAGGGCGGACCCGGACTTCGGCCCCCGGGAGGGCCTCCGCGATGGCGGCGCGCATCCGCTCCGCGAGCCGATCCGGCGAGTTGATGACCTCGAGCGACATCGCCCTCCTCCCACGCCGGGCATCCCGTGGTCGGAGCCCGCGCCCGACGCAGGATACCAGGCCCCTCACGCCGGCCCGGCGAGGAGCCCGCGGTCGAGCATCCAGGCGAGGAGCCCTGCGGCCCGGGCGGGCGCCTCGTCCTCGCCGACGAGCGCCGCGACGCGCGCGCAGAGCGCGTCGAAGCGGACGCCGGCGAGCACCGCCCGGAGCGCCTCGGCTTCGATCCGATCCACCGGTTCGTGGCGCGGCACCTCCCCCCACCGGCGGACGAGAATCGCCTCGCGACCGCGCTCCGGCGCGGGCGGGGGCTCCTCCCGATCGACGGCACTTCGCGCCGCGGCCACCCGCCAGCCGAGGTCGAGCAGCGCCACCCCCGGCGCCGGGCGCAGCACGAGGTCGGCAAAGGCCTCCGGCCGGAGGCCCACGAGCGCCTCCCGGGCGAGCAGCGGGAGGTCGGAGGCGTCGAAGGCCTCCACGAGCGCCCACTCGAGGCGCGCGAGATCGCCGGCGAAGGGCCAGCGGCGGCGGAAGGGCTCGCCCGCCGGGCCGGACGCCAGGAAGCCGGGAAGGGCGGCTCCCGCCTGCCGGAGCGACGGGTGCCGCGAAGGGTGGGCCATCAGGTAGACGGCGACGAGGTCGTGGAAGCCGGCCGGGCCGAGCAGGGTCCGGAGGGCGGGGTAGTCCCGCGCGAGAACCCCCTCGATGCGGTGGAAGTACGCATGGGCGTAGATCTCGAGGCGTTGGGCGGCGCCCGCGCGGTGGTCGCCGCGGATGCGGGACTCGATCTCCGCCCGGGCCGCCTCCCCCTCGTGTCGGAGCCGGGCCTCCACCCCTTCCGGGGCGCGCACCAGGGCGGCGATCCTCCGCTGGATCGCGGCGAGCTCGCTCATCCGGCCGGCTGCGGCCACGGCGGGCGTCCCGCCGGTGGGCGCGCGAGCCCTCCTCCGGCGCCGGGAGCCCGCTCCGAGCCCGCCGCGTCCAGGATCTCCCCGGCCCGCAGCGCCTCGGCCTCGAGGCGGTCGTAGGGCGGAATCGAGTCGTCCCACTCGACCAGGGTGGACCGGGGTCCGGTGCGGCGGATGACTCGGGCGAAGAGATCCCAGACCTCGTCGCGCACCGGGCGGTCGTGCGTGTCGATCAAGAGGGGGCCTGCGCGATCGGGCCCCGCGAGGTGGATCTCGGCGATCCGGGAGGGCGGGATGGCGTCGAGGTAGCGCCCGGGGTCGAAGCCCTGGTTCGCGGCGCTCACGAAGACGTTGTTCACGTCGAGCACGAGGAGGCAGTCGGCCGCCTCCGCCACCCGGACGAGAAATTCCCATTCGGGCATCTCGTCGTCCGCGAACTCGAGGTACGCCGAGACGTTCTCGAGGGCGATGCGGCGGCCGAGGACCTGCTGCACCCGGTCCACCCGGTCTGCCACGTGGCGCACCACCTTCCGGGTGCGGGGAAGGGGGAGGAGGTCGTGGAGATGGACGCCGTCGACCGAGGTCCAGCAGAGGTGGTCCGAGATCCAGCTCGGTTCGAGCTCGTCGGCGAGCGCCCGCAGCTCGCGCAGGTACGCGCCGTCGAGGGGATCCGTCGAGCCGATCGAGAGCGAGACGCCGTGGAACGCGACCGGAAGGAGCTCGCGAAGCTGTCGGGCGACGCGGCGGGGTCGCCCCCCGGGCACCAGGTAGTTCTCGGTCAGGAGCTCGAGCCAGCCGATCCTGAGCGTTCCCGCCTCCGCCCGCCGGAGGATCTCCTCCTGGTGGACCGGACGCAGGCCCACGCCCACGCCGAGGAAGGGCACCGGGGAGCCACCGTCGGCTCCGGGGGCACACCCGTGGCTTCGCACCGGGGCGTCCGCGCCCCTCCGCTCAGCCCTCCTCGTCCTCTCCACCGGCGGGTTCGAGGCCCGCATCGCGTCGGGCCTTCTCGCATTCTTCGGGGGTGAGCATCAGGAAGCCCTTCCCCTTGCACTCGTTGTGGCCCGCGCAGTTGCTGAAGAGTGTCTTGCAGGCGCTCGTGCCCTTGCAGCCGTTGACGCCCTCGCACTTGATCTTCTCCGCCTTCTCCCCGCCCTCGTGCGCGGCCACGCCGGCGACGCCGCCGGAGAGGAAGAGGGTGGCCGCCGCGGCGGCGAGAACCGAGGTCCTGGTCTTCATCCGGGTTCTCCTCGGGTGGGGCCGGAGGCCGTCGCAGGACCGTGCCCGGGCGTGCGGCGGAGCCGATCCACCCCGCGCGGCCTGCGATGGGCTGCGCACCCCATCCAGTTGATGGAGCGCCCCCGCCGCCCGTCCGGACCGGCAGCCCGTCCGGCGCTCCGAAGGTCGGAGGATCACCCGCTTCCCGCCGGGGGGCAAGGGCGTCTCCGACGCCGCGCTCAGATTCCGAGGGCGGCCAGGGCGTCGACCACCCGACCCACCGCGGCCGAGAGCCGCGGGTGGCTCGCTTCGAAGCGCTCGGCGGCCTCGGTGAGCCGCTGGATCAGGGAGGGAGATTCCTCCTCCGGCTCCGCGCCGCTCGGGTCGCGGCGGTCGAGGCGCGTCTCGACCGCCGCGACCAGCCGGTCGAGTTCCGCCCGATCCTCGTCGGTCAGGGTCTCGGCGGCGCGGATCTGCCGACCGAGCTCCTCGAGGGTCTCGCGGACACGGCGTTCGGGCATGGCGGAGGAATAGCAGAGCCGGGGGGAGGGGCCCTAGCCGAGGAGCTCGAGGATCTCCTCGCGTCGCAGGCCGCCCGGGTCACCGGCGGCCCCGAGGGCCGACTCGGCCAGCTCCCGCTTCCGCCGCTGGAGGGCGAGGATGCCCTCCTCCACGGTGCCGGCCGACACGAGGCGGTGGAGAACCACCGGGCGGTCCTGGCCGATGCGGTGGGCCCGGTCGGCGGCCTGGTCCTCCACGGCCGGATTCCACCACGGGTCGAGCAGGAAGACGTGGTCGGCGCGGGTCAGGTTGAGCCCGGTTCCCCCGGCCCGCAGCGAGACCAGGAGCACCGGCGGGCCGTCCTCGGCCTGGAAGGCCGAGACGACGGCCTCGCGGTCCCGGGTCGCGCCGTCGAGGCGAAGGGCCTCGATCCCGGCCCCGCGCAGCACCGGCTCGATCCGGTCGAGCAGGGAGGTCCACTGCGAGAACACCAGGGCGTGGTGCCCCTCGGCCACCGCCGTCTCGAGGGCCTCCCGCAGCAGTGCGAGCTTCGAGGAGGGCCGGGCGGCGAGCGCAGGGGGCGCTCCGGGCACCAGACCGGCATGGCAGGCCGCCTGGCGCAGGCGGAGCAGGGCCTCGAGGGCCTCGACCACCCGCCCCCCGGCCGCCAGCCGGCGCACCACCTCGCGCCGGGTGGCCGCGTGGACGGCGTCGTAGAGCGCGCGCTCCTCCGGATCGAGCTCGCAGTAGAGCACCTGCTCGATGCGCGGGGGCAGCTCGGGGGCCACCTCCTCCTTCCGGCGCCGCAGCACGAAGGGCCGGATGCGGCGCCGGAGCTCCTTCCATGCCGGCCCCTCCCCGTCCGTGGCGGGCCGCGCGAAGCGCTCGCGGAAGTGGCGGCGCGAGCCGAGCAGGCCGGGGTTGGCGAAGTGCATCTGGCTCCACAGCTCCTCGAGGCGGTTTTCCACCGGGGTGCCCGTGAGCGCCACGCGGAAGCGGGCCTCGAGGCGGAAGGCCGCCCGGGCCACGCCGCTGTCCGGGTTCTTGATCGCCTGGGCCTCGTCGAGGATCACCGTGTCCCAGGTCTCGCCTGCGAGCCGCTCGGCGTCCCGGCGGAGCAGGGCCCAGGTGGTCAGCACCAGGGCGTCCCCGGACGGGAGCTCCCGCGAAGGTCCGTGGTAGATCGAGACGCGGAGTCCCGGGCGGAATCGCTCGGCCTGTTCCCGCCAGCCC
>JALSIO010000127.1 GCA_026989995.1 Myxococcales bacterium | reverse complement strand
CCCCGCGGGGGGCGAGGCGTGCTCCCGGCGCCGGGTGATCCGAACCCCGGCGTACTCGAGGACGCCGGAGATGGGACGCGGCTTGCGGACGGTCACGGTCACCGCGTCTGCGTCGAACTTCCCCAGGATGGCCTCGGCGATGCGCTCGCCGAGCGCCTCGACCAGGCGGTGCTCGTGGGAGGCGGCCACGTCCTCCACCACCTCGTAGATGCGCTGGTAGTGGATGGTCTGCTGGATCCGGTCGCTCCGCCCCGCCGGCCCGAGGTCGCGCTCGACCTCGATGTCGAGTGTCACCGGGCGGCGCATGCGGCGCTCCGCGGCGGTCACGCCGAGCGCCGCCGGCACCTGGATGCCCTCGAGCAGGATGACGTCTGCCACCCCGCGACTGTAGCGCTCCGGGGGGGAGGGCTAAGCTCGCGGCCCCGGGAGGAGCAGATCCTCGGACGACCCTCCCGACCGCGGAGACCCCCCATGACGCTGGACGAGATCCGCGCCCGCGAGGCGCGCTTCTTCCTGCCCACCGTGCGGCGCCTTCCCGTGGCGCTGGTGAGCGGCGCAGGGTCGCGGGTGCGCGACGTGGCCGGCCGCGAGTACATCGACCTGACGGCCGGCTGGGGGGTGACCTCCATCGGCCACTGCCACCCGCGCCTCGTGGAGGCGATCTGCCGCCAGGCCGGCCAGCTCATGCAGACCACCAACGCGTGGTACACGCTGCCCCAGCTCGACCTCGCCGAGCGTCTCGGGCGGCGGCCACCGGTCGAGCTCAGCCGTTCGTTTTTCGTGAACTCCGGGGCGGAGGCGATGGAGGGGGCCATCAAGCTCGCCCACCGCGCCACCGGCCGCCGCGTGTTCGTCTCCACGGAGGGATCCTTTCACGGCCGGACGCTCGGCGCGCTCGGCCTCATCGGCCAGGAGAGGCACCGGGCCCCGTACCGTGCGCTCCTGCCCGAGCCGGTGATCGTCCCCTTCGGCTCCCTCGAGGCGGCCGAGGCGGTGGTGGACGACGAGGTGGCGGCCGTGGTGGTGGAGCCGATCCAGGGCGAAGGGGGCGTGCGGCCGGCCCCTCCCGGCTATCTCGCCGGACTCCGAAAGCTCTGCGACCGGAGCGGGGCCCTGCTCATCCTCGACGAGATCCAGACCGGCGTGGGCCGCACCGGAAGCTTCCTCGCAGTCGAGGACGAGGGCGTCGTGCCCGACATCCTCACCCTCGGCAAGGGACTCGGGGGAGGCTTCCCCATCGCGGCCTTCCTGTGCACCGAGGCCGTCGCGTCCACCGTCGAGCCGGGCGACCACGGCGGGACCTACGCCGGGGCTCCCCTGGGCTGCGCGGCCGCGCTCGCCGTGCTCGACGTCCTCGACGCGGAGGGCCTCGTGGCCCGCGCGCGGGAGCTCGGGGAGCGGCTTCTCGAGCGCCTCCAACGCTTCGCCGGCGAGCACCCCGGAGTGGTGCGAGAGGTTCGCGGGCGGGGGCTCCTCCTCGGCCTCGAGCTCACCGATGGCCGCGGCGCCCCGGAGCTCCCGCTGCGCGCGATCGAACGCGGGGTGCTCGTCAACCTCACCGCCGGCCGGGTGCTCCGACTCTTCCCCGCCCTGAACATTCCGGAAGACGAGCTTTTCGATGCGGTCGACCGGGTGCTCGACCTCGCCGCGCAGACGGCCGCGGCTTCCGGGGCCGGGTGAGCGGCGCCTCCCGGGGCCGGAGCCTGGTGCTCCTGCGCCTCTCGGGCGAGGTGAGCACCAAGGCCGATGCAACGCGCCGGCGCTTCGTGGACCGCCTGCAGACGAACGCCCACGACGCACTGGTGTCGGAGGGGATCGGGCACCGGATCCGCGTCACCCGCAACCGCCTGCTCGCCGAGGTCGATGGTGCCGAGGCGATTCCGGTCCTCGCCCGGCTTTTCGGGGTGCAATCCGTCTCGGCGGTGGAGCCGCGGCCGGCCGAGAGCGTGGAACAGGTGGTGCAGGCCGGCGTGGAGCTCTTCGCGGATCGGGTCGCGGGGCATCGCTTCGCGGTGCGCGCGAGGCGCGTCGGCGACCGCCACGAGGCACCGCTCCGCCCCGCGGAGATCGAGAAGCAGCTCGGAGCCGCACTCCGGCCGCGCTCCGCCGGCGTGGACCTCGAAGATCCGGAGGTGACCGTCCGGGTCGAGCTCTTCGGCGGGCGCGCCCATTTCTTCACCGAGGCGGTACCGGGGCCGGGAGGTCTCCCGCTCGGCACCGAGGGGCGGGCCGTGGCGCTGTGCTCCGGCGGCTTCGATTCCGCCGTGGCGGCCTGGCGCATGCTGCGTCGCGGTGTCGCCGAGGACTTCGTCTTCTGCAACCTGGGCGGCGTGAGCCACCGGCTCGGCGCGCTCCGGGTGATGGTCGAGCTCGCCCGGCGCTGGTGCTACGGAACCCGCCCGAGGCTCCACGCCATCGAATTCGGCCCCGTGGGCGAGGAGATCTGCCGCGCCACCGAACGCCGATTCTGGCAGGTCCACCTGAAGCGGATGATGCTTCGGGCCGCGGAGACCGTCGCCCGTGAGTCCGGGGCGCTGGCCATCGTGACCGGCGAGAGCGTGGGGCAGGTCTCCTCGCAGACCCTCCGCAATCTGGCGGTGATCCGACAGGCCACCGAGCTGCCCGTCCTCCAGCCGCTCGCAGGCTCGAACAAGGACGAGATCCTGGCCGAAGCCCGTGCCATCGGGACCTTCGACCTCTCGGCGGCGGTGGGGGAGTACTGTGGGCTCGTACCGCGCCGGCCGGCGACCACCTCCCGGCTCGACGCGATCCTGCGCCAGGAGGAGCGCATCGACCCGGCGGTGCTCCGCACCGCACTCGAAGCGCGAGAGGTCCTCGATCTGCGCAGCCTCGAGCCCGAGGCGATCGGGATCCCGGAGCTCGAGGTGCAGGAGATCCCTCCGGAGGCCACGGTGCTCGACCTGCGCGACCTGCGCGCCTACCGCAGCTGGCACTGGCCCGGTGCGCTCCACCTCGAGTTCGGCCAGGCCCTGCGCGCCTGGCCGTCCTTCGACCGCAGCCAGCGCTACGTGCTCTACTGCGAGTTCGGGCTGAAGAGCGCCCACCTCGCCGAGCTCATGCGCGAGGCTGGATTCCGCGTGCACCACTACGCCCGCGGCATCCATTCCCTCCGGGAGCTCGCCGCCCGCGCGGGCACGCGGGCCGGCGGGGAGCCGGTGGGGAGCCGGTCGGGAGCCGAGCCACCGGGCTAGTCGGGCAGCCGCTCGAGAAGTCGCCGCTGCTCCTCGGGCGGGAGCCTGCGAAAGCGGCGCCAGAGCTCGCGCAGCCGCCCCCGCTCCTCGGCCGGAAGCTCCCGCCACCGCCGGGCGTTCCGCTCGAGACGCCGACGCTCCCCTTCCGGCAGCGCCCGCAGCTCGAAGAGCCGATCGCGCAGCTGCTCCCGATCCTCCGGCGGAAGCCGCTCGAGCATCCGCAGGCGCCGCAGCACCCGCCTCCGCTCGGCCGGAGCGAGCTCGCGCATGCGGCGCACGAACTCACGCCGCTCGCCGGGCCCGAGATCCCGCAGGTGCTCCCGCACGGCCCGCCGATCGCGCGGGGCCAGGCCCTCGGGTCCGCCGTCCAGGCGCTGACCGGCCTCCACCAGGCGTCGCAGGATCTGGCGACGCTTCGCCGGCCGCAGGCGGGCAAACCGCTCCTCGAGCTCCCGCAGCCGGGCTTCCGGGAGCTCGGAGAGGGCCCGGGCGGCCCGCTGGCGTGCGGGCGGCGGCAGGGCCGCGAGCGCACGGCGCAGCGGGTGCCCCGGCGAGAGCGAGTCCAGGAACCGCTCGGCGCGCTGCAGCGGCGAGTCCGGCTCTCGGCCCGGGGCGGACTCGCCGGCGGCCGGTGCCCCCGCCCCGAGCACCACGAGCCCGAACGCCACCACCGCCGCGAACCGGCGCGCGGCCCGGCCCCACCGACCCGGGAGCCCCCCTGCGGTGGACCGTCCCCTCATCGGATCAGCTCCATCCGCCCTCCGCTTCGAGGCGCGCGAGCCGCTCGAGGAGCTCGAGCTGCTCGATCACCGGCAGGTCCTGCAGCGTGTCGAGTTCGAGGGCGATTCCGAGTTCCTCGGGGCTCACGCCCTCCGCTTCGAGCGCCTCCACGAGCCGATCCGGCTCGAGTTCGGCCAGTTCCTCGAGGCTGTCCCCCGGAGCGGTCCCGGCGACCGCCTCCTCGGGAGCGGCGCCGGGGAGTGCATCCTCCGGCCCGGCTCCCGGGTGCGCTTCCTCCGGTGCCACTTCGGCCGTCGTCCGTTCGGGGGCGGCCGGCCGGGCACCCGTCTCGTCCGGCGCCGCTTCCGGCGTTGCCTCCCCGGGTGTGGCCGCGACGAGGGTCCCGTCGGGCACGGCCTCCGGGTGGCGGTCGTCGACAGCCCGCTCGGCGAGGGTCTCCTTCGGGAGGTCCCCCGTCCCCGGCCCGACGGGGGGGCGGGTGAGCCACACCAGGGCGAAGACGGCCGCAGCGGCGGCGGCGAGCCCGCCGGCCATCCGCCGCCCGGCCGTGCGACGCCGACGCGGGGCTGCGCCGCGGCTCCGGCGCGCCGCCTCGGCCCGCTGCTCCTCTCGCAGGCGCGCCCGCATCCGCGCCACGAGCTCGCGGGACACCGGCGGAACGGGTGCACCGGCGAGGGCCTCGTTCACCCGCGCGAGCTGTTCGACCCGGGTGCGGAGCGCCGGATCGGCCCGGAGTGCCGCCTCGACCTGCTCCCGGCGTCCGGCTTCGAGCTCCCCGTCGAGCCAGGCCGAGAGCTCCTCATCCGTGGGGCGTCCGGAAGCTCGCTTCGATCCCGTCATGGATCCTCCTCCGTGGCGGGGCCGGCGCGGCCGCCGCCGGCCGCGACCGGCCTCGCGGCCGCCATCCGGTCCGCGAGCGCAGCCCGCGCGCGGTGGACCAGGGCCTTCACCGACTTCTCCGTGGTTCCGAGCGCCGCGGCCACCTCCGCGTAGGAAAGGCCCTCCACCGCGGAGAGCAGCAGTGCCGCCCGCTGTCGCTCGGGCAGCTCCGCGAGGTGCGCCTCCACGCGACCGGCGAGCCGCCGGGCGTCGGCCACGCGATCGGGGGGCGCCTCGTCCGCCGCCACCGGCAGCGGCGGTGCCCCCGGATCGTCGGTGCTCTGGTGCGGGGTGCGGCGTGCCGGCCGGCGAAGCTCGTTCAGGGCCAGGCGGGTGCCGATGGTGTAGAGCCACGTGGAGAACCGGGCGCCGGGCTCGTAGCGCTCCCGGGCCCGGTAGACCCGGAGGAACGCCTCCTGCACCAGCTCCTCCGCGGTGGCCGCGTCGCCCACCACCCGCTCCAGGTACCGGAGCAGGCGCCCCGCCCA
>JALSIO010000126.1 GCA_026989995.1 Myxococcales bacterium | reverse complement strand
GGGGGCACCGGGGGTGGGCAAGACCTCGCTCGCGCTCGAGGTCGCCCACCGCCTCGGAATCCGACGCGTCCTGTCTGCCGATTCGATCCGGCAGATCATGCGGATCACGCTCTCCCGGGAGCTGGTGCCGGCGGTACACGCCTCCTCCTACGAGGCGTACCGGGTGCTCCGCTCGCCGGGGCTCCACCACGACCCGGTGATCGAGGGCTACCGGGCGCAGGCCGAGGTGGTCTCGGTCGGGGTGCGGGCCATGATGGACCGGGCGATCGCGGAGAACACCAGCCTGATTCTCGACGGCGTCTCGATCCTCCCCGGCCTGATCGACCCGGAACGCTACCGGGAGGACGCCCACGTGGTCTTCCTCGTCGTGGCGACCCTGGACGAGCGGGCCTACCGCGCGCGCTTCCAGCGCCGCGAGAAGTCCCAGCGCTTTCGCCGGGCCCACCGCTACCTCGAGAACCTCGACGCGATCCTGAAGATCCAGGAACACTTTCTCGAGATGGCCGACCACTACGACGTCCCCATCATCACCAACGACGTCTTCGACCAGACCGTGCTCCAGGTGGTCCGCCACGTCTCCGAGGCCCTTCGGAAGAGCGAGCCCGTCCATGCCGCCGAGGCGCTCTAGCCCGACGCTCTGCCTTGTGCTGCTGTCGGCGCTGGCCTGCGCCACGCCGGGGGTGGAGGAGGAGGCGAGGATCGGGGAGGACTTCGCCCACGAGATCAAGCGCGAAGTCGTCTTCCTCGCCGATCCCCTGGTGGCAGGCTACGTCCGCGATCTCGGGGAGCGAATCGTCGCGGCCCTCGGCCCCCAGCCCTTCCGCTACGACTTCCACGTGGTCCGCGACCCCGAGGTGAACGCCTTCGCCGGCCCGGCCGGCCACATCTACATCCACACCGGGACCCTGCTGATGGCCCGGAATCGCGCGGAGCTCGCCGGGGTGCTCGCCCACGAGGTGGGGCACGTCGCGCTCCGGCACGTGGCCGAGAACCTCGCCCGGCACCGGACCACGGGACTCCTCCGGCAGGCCGGGGTGGCCGCCGCCGGAATCCTCGCCGGGCCCGCGGCGGCCGGAGCCGCGAACCTCGGCTCCGGCCTCGCCGCCATGGCGGTGCTCAATTCCTTCGGTCGGGAGGCGGAACGCGAGGCCGACGCCTTCGCGGTGGAGGTGCTGCCGAAGGTGGGCATCGACCCCCGGGGCCTCCTGAGCTTCTTCGAGACGCTGCGCAACCAGGATCCGCGCGAGCCGCCGACCTTCCTCTCGAGCCATCCGGCCACGGAGGAGCGGATCCGGCGCACCCGTGCGATGATCGATTCCGGGCCGCTTCCGCCGGGGCTTCGGTTCCACGACGGCGGCCGCTTCGAGATCATCCAGCAGCGGGTCCGGCTGCTCACCCGGCCCCGGGGCCATCTCTCGCGGAGACAACCATGAGCGACCCCCGTCCGGCCCGCACCCTGGGCGAGCTGCGCGCCTCCGGCTGGGAGAGCCGCTCGGTGCGCGAGGAGATCCGCGCCAACCTCGTGGCCCGCCTTCGCTCGGGCGAGCCGCTGGTTCCGGGCATCGTCGGCTACGACGACACGGTGATTCCCGCGCTGGTCCACGCGCTGCTGGTCGGGCACGACGTGATCTTCCTGGGCGAGCGGGGGCAGGCGAAGTCCCGGCTGATCCGTTCCCTGGTGGACCTGCTCGATCCGTGGATCCCGGAGGTCGAGGGCAGCGAGATCCACGACGATCCCTTCCGCCCGGTCTCGCCGTGGGCCCGGCGGGTGGTCGGCGAGCAGGGCGATGCCACGCCGATCCGCTGGGTCCCGCGGGAGGAGCGCTACGCCGAGAAGCTCGCCACGCCCGATACCTCGGTGGCGGACCTCCTCGGGGACGTGGACCCGGTGAAGGTGGCCCGCGGCCGGACCCTCGCCGACGAGGAGACCCTGCACTTCGGGCTCCTCCCGCGGACCCACCGGGGCATCTTCTGCATCAACGAGCTCCCGGACCTGACGGAGAAGGTGCAGGTGGGGCTCTTCAACGTCCTCGAGGAGCGGGATCTGCAGGTGCGGGGCTACCGGATCCGACTTCCCATCGACGTGCTGGTGGTGGCCAGCGCCAACCCGGAGGACTACACCAGCCGCGGCCGGATCATCACCCCGCTGAAGGACCGATACGCCGCCCAGATCCGCACGCACTATCCGGCCACCACCGAGCTCGAGCTCGCCATCGCCCGGCAGGAGGCGAGCATTCCGGAGATCCCCGGCGTGCGATGGCGGGTTCCACCCTTCATGGAGGAGATCGTCGCGGAGCTGACCTTCGCGGCCCGCGCGAGCCCGGACGTGAGCCAGGTCTCGGGCGTCTCGGTGCGGATGACCATCGCCAACTACGAGACGTTGGTGGCCAGTGCCATCCACCGGGCGCTTCGCACCGGCGAGTCCCTGGCGGTCCCTCGGATCAGCGACCTCGCGGCCCTGTCGGCCTCCACCGCCGGCAAGCTCGAGCTCGAGTACGCCGGCAGCGAGCGCAGCGAGGAGGAGGTGGTCCGCGACCTCCTCCGGCGGGCCGTGCGGAGGGTCTTCGACGAAAGGGTCCCGGAGGAGGGGACGGCTTCGGTGGTCGAGGCCTTCCAGCAGGGCTGGCAGGTCGAGGTCGGTGCGGACATGCCGGCGGAGGAGGTGCTCACGGGCCTCGACCACATCCCCGGTCTCCGGGAGGGCGCCGCGGGGATCGCCGGGGATGCGAACCCTGCCTCGGTGGCCTCGGCGGTGGAGTTCATTCTCGAGGGGCTGCACCTCCACAACCGGCTCAACAAGAGCGCGGTCGAAGGGCGCGCCCGGTACGGGCGGCGATGAAGCGCTACCGCTACGGCCGCTGGGACGGCACCCAGGAGCCCTTCCACCTCGACGCCGACGCCGTGCTCGACGCGGTCTCGGAGCTGCTGCTCGAGGGGCTCGACGTGGCCGAGGCCCTTCGCTTCCTCGAGAGCCAGGGCTTCGAGCTCGCCGGCCTCGACATGCGGGTCCTCGGTGTGGAGGAGCTCCTCTCCGAGCTTCGGGACCGCGTGCGCGAGCTCGAGCAGGGCCACGACCTCGCGAGCGGCCTCGCCGATCTCGACCGGCGCTTCCAGGAGATCCTCGATCGCGAGCAGTCGGCGCTCCGCGAGCGCCACGGGCTCGAGTCGAGCCGCCTGAACGACTTCCTGGCCCGGCGCCACGGGGACGAGCAGGCGCTCTCCGACCGCATCGAGCGATTCCGGGACTGGCGCTTCGAGGACGAGGCGGCCGGCGAGGCCTTCGCCGAGCTCCTCGAGGAGCTCGACCGGCTTCGCGAGCTCGAGTGCTTCATCGAGGAGCGGGGCGAGCGGGGCGCCGGGGGGGCGCAGGTCGGCTACGAGCGGGCCCAGGAGATCCGGGAGGAGATCGAGGCACTCGAGCGGCTGGCGCGGGCGCTCGCGGAAGGCCGGTTCTCGGAGGTCTCGCCCGAAGAGCTCGCCCGCGCGCTGGGAGAGGGGGCGGGGCGCTCGTGGATCCTGCTGCGCGACCTCAGGGGAAGCCTGCAGCGGGCCGGCTACCTCCGCGCCGGAGAGGGCGAGCCGGAGCTCACCCCGCGTGCCATCCGGCGCCTGGGAGCCCAGGCCCTCGCGGACGTGTACGGGGCGCTCCGGCGCGGTCGGCCGGGCGAGCACACCACGCGGCACGCCGGCCCCGGCGAGCCGCGGCCGGACGAGACGCGATCCTGGGAGCCCGGTGAAGCCCTCGACCTGCACGTGGGCGCGACCCTCCGAAGCGCCGTCCTGCGCCGTGCCCGCGCGGGTGACGCGCCGCGGGTGCCCATCGCTCTCGAGATCGGCGACTTCGAGGTGGCCGAGAGGGACCACAGCAGCCAGACCACCACCGTCCTGCTCCTGGACATGAGCTGGTCGATGTCGTGGGCGGGCCGCTTCCCCGCCGCCAAGCGGGTGGCGCTCGCCCTCGACCACCTGATCCGGACGCGCTACCCGCGGGATCGCTTCTTCGTGGTGGGCTTCTACACCCGCGCAGTGGAGCTGCGCCCCCAGGAGCTCCCGGAGGCGAGCTGGAATCTCGGCGACCCGTTCACGAACCTGCAGGAGGGGTTGATGGTGGCCCGCCGGCTGATCCGGCGGCATCCCTCGCCGAGCCCCCAGATCCTCGTCATCACCGACGGCCAGCCGACGGCCTACTTCCACGGCAGGGAGCTGCGGGTGGAGTGGCCCATGGGACCCGGCGGCATCTCGCCCCATGCGGTCGAGGCGACGCTGCGGGAGGTCCGCCGGGTGACGCGCCAGGGGATCACCATCAACACCTTCATGCTCGACGATTCCCCCCAGCTCGTCGGCTTCGTGGAGCGGATGACCCAGATCAACCGGGGTCGGGCGCTCTACAGCCACCCGGAGAAGCTCGGCTCCTACGTCATGGTGGACTACCTCGGCCGCAAGACCCGGCAGCGCCGCCGGTGAGCGGTGCCCTTTCCCGTGCGGGCCGGCTGCTGGCCGACGTCGCGGCCCGCGGGCGATCTGCCCTCGCGGACCTGGGGCTGCGGCGGGGAGCTCCGGTCTGGCTTCGGGTCCGACTCGAGGGCCCCCTCGACGACCTGCGTCGACCCCGGCTCCTCGCCGTGGCGCGCCCCCCCGACGGCCCGCCCCCTCCTTTCCTCGACCTGCTGCGGGCGCTCCGCCGGGCGGCCTCCGACCCGCGGATCGCCGGGGTGCTCCTGCAGCTCCGCGGGGTGGCGGCCGGGCCGGCGCGGCTCCTCTCCCTCCACCGGGAGCTCGATCTCTTCCGCCGCTCGGGCAGGCCGGTGGTCGCCTTCGGGGAGTCGCTCTCCGGCGGCGAGCTGCTGCTCGCGAGCGCGGCCTCCCGGGTGCTCATGCCGGAGTCCGGCAGCCTGGCGCTGGTCGGTCTCCGCGCCGAACGCCTCCACGTGGCGGGCCTCCTCCGGCGGCTCGGTCTTCGCGTCGAGGCCCTGTCCGTGGGCGCCTACAAGACCGCGGCGGAGCGTCTGACCCGGGAGCACATGTCCGAGGAGGAGCGGGAGCAGCTCGAGGCGCTGCTCGAGGACCTCGAAGGCGAGATGGTGGCACGGCTCGCGGCCGGACGCGGGCTTGCCGAGGAGGCGATCCGCGACCGGATCGACCGCGGTCCCTACACCGGCCGTGGAGCGCGGGAGGCGGGGCTGGTCGACGACCTCGTCTATCCCGATGAGCTCGAGGGGATCCTGGCCGGGCTCACCGCGCACTCCGGTCGGCCCGGGCCACCGCGCCTTCTCGACGTCGACCGCTACCACCGGATGGTGGCCGCCTGGCCCGCGGGAGCCCGGGTGA
>JALSIO010000125.1 GCA_026989995.1 Myxococcales bacterium | reverse complement strand
CACCACGGGCCCTCCGTAGCTCTCCACGCGGAAGGCCGCGGAACGGCCCGTGGTGTGGTGGCCGGGAAGCGGTTCCCGCTCGAGGAGCACCACCCGTTCGAGGTGTGCCTTGAGCTCGAAGGCAGCAGAGGCGCCGGCGATCCCGGCGCCCACGATCACGGCATCGGCGGCGGCCGGCACGCGGTCCTCCAGGCGAGCCCCGGCGCGCGCCGGGGCTGCGATCCGCTCAGACCCTGGGTTCGGGAAGCGAGCGGAAAAGGTACCAGAGCTCCTCTCCCCGGCGCTCGAGGGCGACGTGGCCGCCCTCCTCGAGGAGATCGAGATGCCCCAGGACCTCGGAGAGCACCAGGTGGAGCTGGGTCTCGATGGCCCGGGGAAAGAGCTCCCCGGCGAGCTGCCAGGCCGTGGCCTCACGGCGGCGCTCGAGCATGCGGGCGAGCCGCAGCATGCGCTGGTCCGCGTGGAGGCGGTAGGCGCGGAGGGTGGCGCGGTGGGAGGGCAGGGGGTCGCCGTGGCTCGGCAGGACCTGCCGCACCGGCAGCGGTTCCACCGCCGCGAGCGACTCGAGGAAGAGGGAGAGCGCGTGGCGGCGGGGTGCGTCCACTTCCTTGGGGATGTCGAAGAGGCACACCGGGGTGATGTCCGGGAGGATGTGGTCGCCGGAGAGCAGCGTACCGCTCTCGGCGTGCCAGAAGACCACCAGCTCGGGGCAGTGCCCCGGGGTGTGGATCACCTGCAGGCGCAATCCGGCCACCTCGATCTCGTCGCCCCCGCGCAGGCACGGGGTGGCCACCAGGGGCTCGACCAGGGAGGTGCCCCCGGGCGGGCCGAAGGGGAGCCGGGCCCGCGACTCGGGCACGCCGAGGCGGCGGAGGAAGGTGGCGATCACCTCGCGGCGCTCCGGCGGGATGGGAAGCGCGTAGCGGTCGATGGATTCCTGCGCGGCCTCGTGCGCCCAGACCTCGCAGCCAGCCCGGCGGGCGAGACCCGCCGCCTGGCCGAAGTGATCCGGGTGGGCGTGCGTGAGCAGGATCAGGCCGAGGTCCTCCACCCGGAAGCCGAGCGCCGCGAGACCGCTCTCGAGGGCCTCCCGCGCGGCCGGGCTCCGCACCCCGGTGTCCACAAGGACCGGCGCCTCGGAGGGGGATTCGGGGATCAGGAGGTAGGAGTGGATGTCGCCCACGGGGAGGCCGGTGGGGGTGGACAGGCGGGCGATCCGGCCCTCCGGGCCACATCGGAGCGGTCGGGCGCGGTTGGCATGCGGGGCAGGCACCGACTCTTGCGCCTCCTCGGCCCCCGGTGGGATGGAGCCGCCCGGGCGCGGGGCGATCTGCGATGGCAGGAGGCCGGGGGCGACTCCCCGCGATCGCCGGGGCCCCGCGGGTGACCTGCCACGGGTAGCACCGGACCGCCGCGGCGTCGAACCGGCGGGGGCGGGCCGGTGCCCGCCGGTTTGCGCCCGGACGAACGGTCGGTCATGCTCCGCGACCGCCTGGGCCGGCCCGGCCGCGGGCGGGGGAGGTCACCGTGTCGTCCCCGGACGTGGAATCGCTGCCGCTCGACGAGCTCGACGTCATCACCGCAGCCCGATACGGCACCCGCGGCTATCCACACGCCGAGTGGGCGCGACTCCGCCGGGAATCCCCGGTCCACCGTTTCGCGCCGCCCGGCTACGAGCCCTTCTGGGCGATCACGAAGCACGCCGACGTCGTCTCCATCTCCAAGCGGCCGGACCGCTTTCGCAGCGCCGGCCGTTTCATCCTGCTCCCGGAGCTCGATCTCGTCGCCGAGGGCCAGTCCCTCGCCGAGAACCCGCCGCTGCGCATGCTGGTGAACATGGATCCCCCGGAGCACCGCGACTACCGCCGGCTGATCAGCGCCTGGTTCACGCCGCGTGCCGTGCGGCGGCTCGAGGCCCGGCTCGACGAGATCACCTGCGAGGTCTTCGACGAGCTCGGCGCCGGCGGTCCGGAATTCGAGGTGGACTTCGTCCGGGACGTGGCGGCCCGCCAGCCGCTCCGGATGATCACCGAGATGCTCGGCATCCCGCGGGAGGACGAGGATTTCGTGCTCCGGGTGACCAACGAGAACTTCGGCCTCGAAGATCCGGAGTTCCGGCGCGAGGGCGAGACGCGGGACGAGCGCCTGGGATTCCTGCGCGAGGCGGCGGAGTACCTGCAGCGTCTGCTCGCCGATCGCAGGGCCCGTCCGCGCGACGATCTCACCACCGTGCTCGCACACGCCCGCCTGAACGGCGGTCCGGTGCCGCCCTTCGAGCTCTTCTCCCTCTTCTTCCTGGTGATGGTCGCGGGCCACGACACCACGCGAAACGCGATCTCCGGGGGGCTCCTCGCGTTGCTCGACCACCCGGGCGAGTTCGAGAGGCTCCGCCGCGATCCCGGTCTCGTCTCCCGGGCCGCCGACGAGATCGTGCGCTTCACCTCGCCCGTGATCCATTTCGTGCGCACGGCGGTGGAGGACTGCGAGATCCGCGGCCAGCGGATCCGGGCCGGGGACTCGCTGGCGCTCTTCTACCCGTCGGCGAACCGGGACGAGGAGGTCTTCGAGGATCCCTTCTCGTTCCGGGTGGACCGGGAGCCGAACCCGCACCTCGGGTTCGGAATCGGCGAGCACTTCTGCCTCGGCGCGAGCCTCGCCCGCCTCGACCTGCAGGTCTTCTTCCGGCACCTGGCCCGCCGCGTGGAGCACGTGGAGCTCGCGGGGCCGGTGGATCGGCTGCACGCGAGCTTCGTGGGGGGACCCAAGCGGATCCCGGTGCGCGGCCGGATCCGGCCCGCCTAGCCTCCCCCGGGGTCCGATCGCCCGGGAGGCCGCCGATGCCTCCGTCCCCGCTCCACCCTCCGCGGCGGCCAGCCGATGACCTACCCTGCCCGGCCATGCCCCGATCGGGTCGCCGGGAGGAGGTCCCTCCCATGCGCCTGCGCACTCCGGCCGCGCTCGCGGCGGGCGCCCTGTTCGCCCTCGCCCCCGCCTGTCTCTCCCGCGCCGGCCCCGGTCCGGCCGCCGATCCCGCCGCCGGGATCACCGGTGGGGCCGGCGGCACCCCCGTCGTGGTGACCACCCTGGCCGATGCCGGGGAGGGCTCGCTCCGGGAGGCGCTGTCCGGCGGCCAGCGGATCGTGACCTTCGGGGTGTGCGGGCGGATTCGCCTCTCCCGGCCGCTGCAGATCGAGCACGACGACATCACAGTGGACGGGTCCACGGCGCCCTGCGGGCAGGGCGTGCAGATCACCGACGAGGCGATCCGGATCCGTGCCCGCAACGTGATCCTGAGGCAGCTGGACCTGCGCCTCGGGGAGGGCTCGCGATCGCCGTGGTCCACGGACCCGATCGAGATCTCGGCGTCGGACCGGATCCTCCTCGACCACCTGAGCGTCGCCTGGGGCACCGACGAGCTGCTCTCCATCCACGACTACGACGGCCCGGTGGGCCGGGTGGTGGTGCGGGATTCCCTCTTCTACGAGGCCCTGCGCTCCCCCGCGGAGGGTCGCGTGTGCTCCGACGTTCCGAAGAAGCCCTGTCGGGATCCGGCCCGGGACTGCCCGGGAGCCGGCGCCCGCTGCGTGGGCCGCCACCACGCCTTCGGGCCCCTCGTGACCGGCCGCGTCGCCGAGGTCGTGTTCCTGCGCAACGTCTTCGCCGCGCTCGACGACCGGGTGCCGCGGGTCAACGGGGCCGACCGGGGCCGCGGGCTCACCCGGGTTCGCATGCTCGACAACCTCCTCTACGGCACGCGCTACGGGCTCCGGCTCGGGCGCGGCGGCGGGCGGGGCAGCCCGGCCTGGCGCATCGAGGCCGATGTGGTGGGCAATGTGATGCGCGGCCATCCCGAGGCCCGGAGCCTGGTGGAGGTCACGCCGGGCACCCCGCAGCCCATCACCGTGTACCTGCGCGACAACTTCGACTCCCGGCGGCGAAGTCCCGTGCAGCCGGAGGCGCGGGTGTGCCGCGGCCCCTGCCGCCTTCGGGAGGAGCCCCACGCCCCGCTTCCCCCGCTCGTGCCGGCCCGGGATCTCGTCGCACGCCTGCTGGCCGAGGCCGGCAACACCCGGCCCTGCCGCGACGCCGCCGACCGGCGCGTGCTCGCCGCCATCTCCCGGGGCCGGGCCCTGCCGGTGATCGACCAGACCGCGGAGGTGGGCGGCTTCCCGGATCTCCGGCAGGCCTGCGCGGTCGCAGCGCCGGCCTCGGGAGCGCCGCCGCCGGCGCCCCGCCTCGTGGAGCCGGTGTCGGGCCGCTGACCCGGCCGGCGCTCTCGCACGCCCCTCGACGATGCCTCCGAAACCGGGTACCTGCCCGGCCGGAGGAAGCCATGCCGGGCCCGCGACGGCTGCCGCGGAACGTGGCCGCGGCGAGCGCGACCAGCTTTCTCATGGACGTCTCCACCGAGATGGTGGTGCACGTGCTCCCCCTCTACCTCGCCCACGGCCTCGGCGCGCGTACCGCCGCCATCGGGCTCATCGAGGGGGGCGCCGGGGCCGCGGCGAGCCTGCTGCGCGCGCTCTCGGGCTGGCTCTCGGATCGCATGGGCCGTCGCAAGCCGCTCGCCGTGGCCGGCTATGGGCTTTCGGCGCTGACCCGGCCGGCCCTGGCCCTCGCCGAGAGCTGGGCCGGCGTCGGCCTCGCGCGGGTGGTGGACCGGGTCGGCAAGGGGCTCCGCACCGCCCCCCGCGATGCCCTGGTGGCCGATTCCCTCCGCGCGGACTCGCGCGGCGGGGGCTTCGGCTTCCACCGGGCCGCCGACACCGCCGGAGCCGTGGTCGGGATCGGCATCGCGCTGGTCGTGATCCGGGCCTCCGCCGGGAGCGGGAGGGTCTCCGCGGAGCTCTTCCGGACGCTGGCGTGGACGAGCCTCCTCCCGGCGGTCCTTGCGGTCCTTGTGCTCCAGCTCGTAGCCCGGGAGGTCGCGGTCCGGCCTCCGCCGGGGCCGGCTTCGGCTGCTTCCGGGCCCTCGCCCGGCGTGCGGCTTCCGCCGGCCTTCTTCGCCTTCCTGGCGGTGGTGGCGCTCTTCGATCTCGGCGACCTCCCCGAGGCCTTCCGGATCCTCCGCGCGGACGAACGCGGGCTCGGGGTCTCGGGGATCCTCCTCGTTCTCCTCTGCTACAACCTCGTGTACGCCAGCGTGGCCTTCCCGGCGGGGCGCCTCTCCGACCGCATCGGGCGCAGGCGCGTGCTCACGGCGGGCTTCGCCATGCACGCCGCGGCGCAGCTCGCCTTCGCGGCGGGCCCACCCGGCGCCTGGGTGGCGGGGCCCTTCCTGGTGCAGGGCGTGCAGCAGGGGCTGCTCGCCGGCGCGCTTCGGGCGGCGGTGGCCGATC
>JALSIO010000124.1 GCA_026989995.1 Myxococcales bacterium | reverse complement strand
GCCCGCTCGAGCGCGACGAAGGAGAGCCGTGCACCCTCGGCGCGCCCGCACTCCGCGAGCTTGACCCCCACCAGCGGCGAGTCCGGGTGGATCCGGATCTCCGCGAGGACGAGATCGCTCTCCGCCTGGGAGGTGCGGGCGAGGAAGCTCGCGACCCCCGGCCGGGAGACCACGTGGGCGGCCTCGAGGCCGGCGCTGCGAAAGGGGGCCACGGTGTGGTCGGCCCCGGCGCGGCGCAGCTTGCGGACCTCCTCGTCGCGCTCGGCCCGGGCGACGATCTCGATTCCCGGGTTGAGCTCGCGGGCGGAGAGCGCGACGGCGATGTTCTCGGCCGGATCGTCGAGGGCGGAGATCAGATGGGCCGCCCGCTCGATCCCCGCCTCGAGGAGGACGGCGTCATCTTCCGCCCTCCCCGGGACCGCGAGGTGGCCCGCGGCCACCGCCCGCTCGACCGCCTCGCGATCCCTCTCCACGACCACGAAGGGGCAGCCATCCCGCACGAGCTGGCGGCAGACCTCCTCGCCCATTCTCCCGAAGCCACACACGATCGAATGGCCCCGGAGATCCCGGATCTGCTCCTTCATCCTCCTGCCCCCCGAGAATTCCTTCGACACCGCGTACTGCATGAGCAGCGTGAAGGTGTAGGTGGTGACCCCGAAGCCGCCGAGCAGGATCATCACCGCGAAGTAGCGACCGGCCTCGGAGACTCCCTCGTCGCCGTATCCGACGGTCGTCACCGTGATCAGGGTGAAGTAGAGCGCCCTCCAGTACGACCAGCCCTCGATGGCCGAGAAGCCCAGGGTCCCGGCCGCGCAGACCAGCGCGAAGAGCGCGAGGGCCCGGAGGACCGAGTTCCGCGCCGATCTCGTCGACTCGTCGTGGTCGGCCACCGTGCCGCCTCCCGCAGCCCCGGCGGCGGGACCTCCCGCCGGCCGCCTCGGAGCCTATCGGCCGGCCTCCTCCGGCCCTTCAACCGATCTCGGGGATCGCCCCGAGGCCGATCCCGGGGGAGCGGGAGCCACCCCGCGCCGTCGTCGCGGTCGCCTGCCGACGACGGTGCACCCGGCAGCCGGGGCCGGGTCGGATGCGCTCTCGGAAGGGATGGGATGGAGACCGGGCGGAGGCGGCGGACCGCCGCTGGTCGGGGTGGTGGGATTCGAACCCACGACGCGGATCCCCCAAAGATCCGGCTCTGGCCGCTGAGCTACACCCCGGCTGCGAACGCGCGTGCGGCGCCGTTCCAGGCTACCAGACCGCCTTCGCCCGGGCAGCAGGCCCCGATGCCGGAGCTCCGCTCGGGAAGCCTGCCCCGGCCCGGGTCAGGCCAGCACGATGGGGGAGAGCACCTTCTCCTCCAACCACCCCACCAGGTCCCGGAGCGCCTCGGGCCGGATCTCGTGCTCCATGGGGTACTCGCGGAAGCTGACGGGGACTCCCAGGCGCAGCAGCCGGTCCCGCGACTCGTGCGCCCGCGCGACCGGGATCATGGGATCCCGGCTGCCGTGGATCACCAGCGCGGGGAGGTTGCGCAGGGCGTCGCTCGGCGGCACCTGCTCGGCCACCTCCTCGGGGAGCCAGGAGGAAAGTGCCGCCAGCCCGGCGAAGCGCTCGGGCTCCCGCAGGGCGAGGTCGTAGGCCACCACGCCTCCCTGGCTGAAGCCGAGCAGGACCAGCTTGCGGGGATCGGCCGGGTACCGTTCCACCGCCTCGTCGAGGAAGCGGCGCACGGTCTCGACGGCCTTGCGGAAGGCCGCCGGATCCGGGGGCGCGCCCGCAGTCAGCGGGAACCACCCGTAGCCCGCCACCCCCTGGGCGATGGGAACCTCGACCGGCCCCTGCGGGCACAGCACGAGGGCCTGGCCTCCGTGCAGGAAGGGTGCGAGGGCGAAGAGGTCGTGGGCGCTGGCTCCCCAGCCGTGGAGGGCCACGATGGTGGGGAAGGGGCCGTCGCCAGCGGGCACGTGCGCGGCGTGAAGGAGCTCCATCCCGCGAGTCTAGGCCATCGCCGGGCCGGTGCCCCCGTGCTATCCAAGGGTCCCGATGGCCACCCCCCGAAGCCTCCTCGAGAAGGTCTGGGACGCCCATGCGGTCCGGGAGCTCCCCGACGGGCAGACCCAGCTCTTCGTGGGGCTCCACCTGATCCACGAGGTCACGAGCCCGCAGGCCTTCGCCATGCTGCGCGAGCTCGGACTTCCGGTTCGCTTTCCGGGCCGCACCTTCGCCACCGTCGACCACATCATTCCCACGGCCTCCCAGAAGCGACCGCTCGCCGACCCCCTCGCCGAGGAGATGCTGCAGGCCCTCGAGCGGAACTGCCGCGAGCACGGCATCACCCTCTTCGATCCCGCCAGCGGCCACCAGGGGATCGTGCACGTGATCGGGCCGGAGCTCGGACTCACCCAGCCCGGCATGACCATCGCCTGCGGCGACAGCCACACCTCCACCCACGGGGCCTTCGGCGCGCTCGCCTTCGGGATCGGCACGAGCCAGGTGCGCGACGTGCTCGCCACCCAGTGTCTGGCGCTCGCCCGCCCACGCCTCCGGCGGATCGACGTCACCGGGAAGCTCGCGGCCGGCGTCTACGCCAAGGACGTCATCCTCGCCATCATCCGGCGCCTCGGTGTGAAGGGCGGCATCGGCTACGCCTACGAATACGGCGGCCCGGTGATCGAGGCCATGAGCCTCGAGGAGCGGATGACCGTCTGCAACATGTCCATCGAGGGCGGGGCCCGGGTGGGCTACGTGAACCCGGACGACGCCGTCATCGCCTGGCTCCGTGGGCGCCGCTTCGCCCCCTCCGGCGAGGCCTTCGCCCGGGCCGAGGCCTGGTGGCGGGGGATCGCCAGCGACCCGGGTTGCGCCTACGACGACCGGGTGGAGATCGACGGCGCCGCCATCGCGCCCTCGGTCACCTGGGGCATCCACCCCGGGCAGAGCGTGGGCGTCGACGAGCCCGTGCCGCGCCCGGAGGCGCTCCCCGATGCGGAGCGCACCTCGGCCGAGGAGGCCCTGGCGTACATGAAGCTCCGACCGGGGCAGCCGCTCCTCGGCGCCCGGATCGACGTGGCCTTCATCGGATCCTGCACCAATGGCCGGCTCTCCGATCTCCGGGAGGCCGCGCGGGTCGCGCGCCTCGGCCGGGTGGCGCCCGGGGTGCGTGCGCTCGTCGTTCCCGGCTCGCAGGAGGTCAAGCGCCGGGCCGAGGCCGAGGGGCTCCCCGAGCTCTTCCGTGAGGCCGGCTTCGAGTGGCGGGAGCCCGGCTGCTCCATGTGCCTGGCGATGAACCCCGACAAGCTCCGGGGCGACGAGCTGTGCGCCTCCACCTCCAACCGGAATTTCAAGGGCCGGCAGGGCTCGCCCACCGGGCGGACGCTCCTCATGTCGCCGGCCATGGTGGCCGCCGCGGCGATTCGAGGCCAGATCACCGACGTCCGGGAGCTCCTGTGACCACGGCGACCGACGCGAGACGCCACCGCGTGGCAGCGCGGGCCTGCGTGCTCCGCGGCGACGACATCGATACCGACCGCATCATCCCGGCGCGCTATCTGCGCTGCGTGACCTTCGACGGCCTCGGCCAGCACGCCTTCGCCGACGACCGGGCCCAGGCCAAGGGCCAGCACCCCCTCGACGACCCACGCTTCGCCGGCGCCGGGATCCTGGTGGTCGGCCGCAACTTCGGCTGCGGCTCCTCCCGGGAGCACGCCCCCCAGGCCCTCATGCGCGCGGGGTTTCGGGCCTTCGTGGGCGCCTCCTTCGCGGAGATCTTCTTCGGGAACTGCGTCGCGCTCGGCCTCCCCTGCGTCACCCTCGACGAGGGCGACCTCGTGCGGTTGATGGAGTCGGTGGAGCTCGACCCCGAGCAGGAGGTGGTGGTGGACCTCGAAGCCGGCAGCGTGAGCTGCCGGGCCGGGACCTTCCGGGCTTCGATGCCCGAAGGGGCGCGCCGCCAGCTCCTCGACGGGACGTGGAACGCCCTCGCCGTTCTCCTCGAGGCCGGCGACGCGATCGAGCGGACGGCGAGCACGCTCCCCTACGTCGGGGGATTCCGGGAGCCCGCCCGAAGCTGACCGCGGGGCCGGCGACCCGCGGCGCCGCCCTCGGTCCCGCTACCGGCCCCGGAAGGCCGGATCCCGCCGCGCCAGGAAGGCCTCGATCCCCTCACGCCGGTCCTCGGTGGCGAAGATGACCCCGAAGGCGAGCTGCTCGAGCCGGTGCGCCACCCGGACGTCGGCGCCCTGCCCCTCCTGCATCACCCGCTTGGCGGCCGCCACGGCCAGCGGTCCCTTCCGCGCCGCCGTCTCGGCGGTGCGCAGGGCCGCCGGCAGGAGCTCGTCCGGTGGCAGCACGCGGTTGGCGAGGCCGATCCGCTCCGCGGTGGACGCGTCGAGCGGCTCGCCCACCAGGATCATCTCCTTGGCCCAGCCGAGCCCGACCCGGCGGACGAGTCGGCTGGTGCCCCCGAAGCCGGGGATCAGGCCGAGGCCCACCTCGGGCTGCCCGAAGCGGGCCTTCGCCGACGCGTAGACGAAATCGCAGGCGAGCGCGAGCTCGCAGCCGCCGCCGAGCGCGAAGCCGTTGACCGCAGCGAGCGTGGGCGCGGGCAGCGCCTCGAGCCGCGCGAAGACCCGGTGGCCGAGGGCGCTGAAGGCCTCCGCACCGGTGGAATCGAGGTCGCGCATCTCGGCGATGTCCGCACCGGCGGCAAAGGCGCGCCCTTCGCCGGTCACCACCACCGCGCGGATCTCCGGATCGCCTTCGACCTCGAGCAGGCGGGCCTCGAGGGCCAGCAGCATCTCCGTGTCGAGGGCGTTCAGGGCCTCCGGGCGGTTCAGCGTGAGCAGCGCCACGGGGCCACGGCGCTCGAGACGGACCCGCACCTCTTCAGTCACCGGCTCCTCCTGCTCCGGGCGGGCGGGGAACGGCGGCTCCCGCGATCACGACCCGGCCAGCGGATCTTCCGCCACCGGCGCCGTTTCGTCCACCGCGCTGCGCAGGAAGCGCACCCGCTGTCGCACCGCCTCTTCCGCGGACTGGGCACAGAAGTGCCCCTCGTCCGCCGTGGCGGGCGAAACCGCCGGCGGGACGCAGGCCGGCGTCGGTGCCACGCCGGGGACCCCGCGCGGCACGAATTGGTAGAAGGCCGCCGTCCCTCCGTCGGGCCGATTGCCCGCCAGGGGACCGTGGACGACGGGCAGGAAGGGCACCGGCCGCTGCACGGGCGCGAGGTGGGGAGCGCCGAGCGCCCAGGCGAGCGACTCGGTGGCGTGGTTCGGAACCAGGGTGTCGTCGAGCCCCTCGACCACGAGCACGCTCGGCACCGCCTCGGACCAGGGCGCATCCGG
>JALSIO010000123.1 GCA_026989995.1 Myxococcales bacterium | reverse complement strand
TCGCTCCGGTACCACTTCCGGTTCTCGAAGCGCAGGCCGCGGGCGGCGCGAATCCGCTCGATCGCAGGGGGCGGGGACCACCGGGGCATCCCGCGTTCGGTGCGCCAGGCCACCCGGGGCGGTTCGAAGGGTCCCGGCGGGGGGAGCGCACCGCCACCCGCGCGCCACTCGGCCAGCTCCGCGGAGATCCCGGAGGCCAGCAAGCCGCCGGAGGTGCCGACCCAGCCTTCCAGGCGGAGCGGAAGGTGGGGCGGCTCGGCGCGGACCAGGAGCCGGGTTCCGCGGACACTGCGGCGCTCGCCGTCCAGGGTGGTGGCGGGTTCGAGCTCGAGGGCCTCCACCTCCCCGAACACGGGTGAGCTCACCCGCCGCCTGCCGAGGTGGTGCAGCTCGAAGCCGTAGACCTTTCGGGAGACGGCGACGGGGAAGCGGCGGACCTCGCCCGGCGCGAGCTCTGCGTGGGTGAGGCCGAGCAGCAGGTCGAGGGCCGAGTGGACGTGTGGCCCGAAGTCGAAGGACATCTCCCGCACCTTGCCCTTCGGAAGCTCCTCCTGGCGCAGGTGAAGGAAGTGGGCCTCCCAGTCGTAGACCCGCTCGAGATAGGTCCGTTCCTGTCCCTCGAAGGAGACCGAGCGCTCCACCGCGGTGACACCGCGGTCGAGGTCGATCCAGGCCTCGGTGCGGTCGTAGAGCGGAAGGAAGACACTCTCCCCGCTGCGGGCCACCGCCACCACGTGGGCGAGGCGCCGGCCCCGCCAGGCGATGAAGCGCGGAACCTCGAGCTCAAGCGTTCCGACGGGCGCACCGAGGTAGGCGACCCGAAACACCATGCGGTCTCCCGGGCGGGCCGGAAATCGCGGCGGGTGCCGGCGCAGCGCGTCCGGGTCGAGAAGCTCGGCGTCCGGCGCCGCGAGAAGCGGCTCGGGGCGGGCCACCGCATCGTCGATGCTCGCCGGGAGCCGGGGAGGCGGGAGCGCGGGGGCGGCCCCGGGATCCGCCGCGGGGAGCGCGACGGCCACCGCCCCCGCCGACTCACCCCCGCGGGCCGGAAGCGCCCCGAGAAGGAGGGGAAGGGCGGCGAAGAGCGCGACGGCGCCGCGCCGGATCGGGACCATGGCGGAAGCGAAGGGTAGCCCCCGAGCCACCCCGGCGAGGCGCGCCCCCGGTCGGGACCCGCCCCGGCGGCCCGCTGTCAGACCATGGCCGCACCTTCGCCGCCCGCGGCCGGCGCGCCGGCACCCGGGCCGAGATCGAGGATCCGCCCGGCGACCAGGAACCAGAGCTCGAAGCGGGGCACCTCCCCGAGCTCCAGGGCCTCGGCCAGGGCCCGCGTGTACCGCGCCCCCTGGGCCCGGTAGGCCTCCGCGCGTGCCCGGAGCTCCGCCGGATCCTCCACCGCATCGGTCTTGAAGTCCACCACCACCAGCGCTCCGCCCTCGCGGTCCCGATAGACCAGGTCCGCCACCCCCGCGACGAACTCGAGGGGTTCCTCCCCAGGAGCGGGGCGGAGCAGGAGGGGAAGCTCCCGGGCCACCACGTGGGGCCCGATCTCGCGCAGGCGGCGGCCGAGGGGGCCCCGGGCGAAGCCGCGGAGCAGGTCCACGGCACGGGCCTCGGCGCGCTCCACGTCGAGCCCCGCGGCCTCCGCCCCGGCAGCCACGAGCGAGGCGCGCACCACCGGCCGGAGCCCCTCGATCGCCCCGACCGGATCGCTCGCCGCCAGATCGAGCTCCTCGAGCGCCCGGTGCACCGCCGCGCCGACCGCCTGCGCCTCCGGGCGCGCGATCGCGGCGGTCGGCCCCGCTTCTCCCCCGTCTCCCGAGCCTTCCTCCGCGCCGGCTCGGGCCACGGGATCCGGTTGGGGCCCCGGCTCCGCGAGAGGTCCGTGATCCTCCTCGGAGGCCCGCCCGCCGCGGGGCCGGCTGGCACGACGGGCCGCTTCCGCGCGTCGGTCGCGAAGCGCGGACTCCTGGCTCTGGATCGCGTCCTCCCCGGGCCACTGTCCGGCCTCATCCCCTCGCTCCCGGGCCGCGTCCGGCTCCTCGGGCCACAGCGCCGGGAGCACGACGCGCGCCCCGGCCAGGTCGGTGTGGCCGGGGCGGACGCCAGCCCGCGTTGCGGCGTCCCGCACCGCCTCGGGGGCAGGTCGCCGGCCTTTCAGCAGATCCCCGAGCCCCCCCCATTTGGGGTGGGCGCCCGAGATCACGAGGCGGTGTTTCGCCCGGGTCAGGGCGACGTAGAGCAGGCGAGCCACCTCGGCCTCGTCGACGCGCTTCCGCCACGCCTCGACACGCCAGATCCCGAGGGTGGGCGTGCCGAGAAGGCGGTACTCCTCCGGCTCCGGACCCGGCTCCACGTAGGTGGAGGGCGGGCCACCGCCCCAGGACCCGCGCTGGGTCTGCATCAGGTAGACGTGCGGGAACTCGAGCCCCTTCGCTCCGTGGATCGTCCCCACGAAGACCGCGTTCTCCTCGGTGGCGGAGCTCCGGGCCTCCTCGGGGCGCGGGGGTTCCCGCGAGCGGCGGCGGAGCTCCCGGAGGACGAAGCCGGCATCCCCCCCGGACTCCTCCAGCAGATCCGCGAGCTCGGCCAGGAAGCGGTCGACGTGGGCGGCGCGGAAGCGGCCGGGGAAGCGGCCGGCGGCGCTCACGTCGACCAGCAGATCCGTGCGGATGCGCTCGGCGAGGGCCGGGGGCGCGAGCTCCCGCCAGCGGGCCCGGAGGTCGCCGATCGCGGCGAGAAGTGCGGTGCCGGTGATCTCGAAGGCGGGAAGCTCCGGGGCGTCCTTCCCCTCCCGAAGCTCGAGGGCCACCTCCCGGAGCATGTCGGAGAGCGCCTCGAGGTCCCGGCCCCGGCCCCCGTGGAGGCGGAGGCAGCGTCCCGGAAACCCCCGGCGAAAGAGCGGGATCCAGGCGGCGTCCGGCACGCCCCCGAGGGGCGAGCGAAGCGCCGCCACCAGCGCCACCTGGTCCCGGGGGTCCAGGATGGCGCGCACCAGGGCAGCCAGGTCGAGCACCTCCCGCTGCCGGAAGTAGTTCCGGTCGCGCCCGACCTGGTACGGGATGTCGCGGTGCTGGAGCTCGCGCTCCACCACCGGGAGGTCGCCGAGGCTGCGGAGCAGGATCGCGACGTCCCTGTACTCCGCCGAGCCCGCGGAAGGGCCGGCCACGAGCTCCCGGATGTCCCGGGCCACCCACGCCGCCTCGGCCTCCACCGCCTCGCGCGCGCGGCCGAAGTCCGAGAGCTCCGGATCGGTCAGGATCCAGTGCTCCACCGGGGCCCGGGGCTCCGCCCGGAAGCCGGCGTCGTCGGCCCGCTCCGGCGCCGGAACCAGGGGCTCGAAGCCCGCCTGCACGCCGCGTTCGTACCGGAGCACGCGCTCGAGGCAGCGCTCCACCTCCTCGAGGATGGGTGGAGCCGAGCGGAAGTTCACGTGGAGCCGCACCACCTCACCGCCCTCCGCGCGAATCCGGTCGGCCATCTCGTCGTAGGCGCGGAGATCGGCGCCCCGGAAGGCGTAGATGGACTGCTTGGGATCGCCCACGAGGAAGAGGCCCGGGCGGTCCCCATCCGGCCCCTCGAGCGCCAGCCGGCCCACGACCTGGCACTGCACGGGATCGGTGTCCTGGAATTCGTCCACGAGAAGCTGGTCCAGGCCGCGGCGCTCGGCGGCCAGCACCTCCGGGCGCTCGCGGAGAAGGCGGTCGGCCTCGCGCAGCAGATCTTCGAAGGCCACCACCCCCTCCCGCCGGAGGGCCGAGCGGACCTCCGCGAGAACCGGCGCGAGCGCCTTCCGCAGGAGCTCGAGCCGGCGCGGGGCGAGCTTCTCGAGCACCGAAAGGACGCCCAGGGCGCTGGCCGCAGCCTGTCCGAGCGCGACCAGCTCCGCGGGATCGATGACCCTGGAAGCGGTCTCGGGAAACCTTCCGCGCCTGAAATTCTCAAGGGTCTTCTTGGCGGCAAGCTCCTTCCACCGGTCGCGGAGCCCCTCCAGTCGCTCGAGCCGCTCGTCCCGGTCCGGCGAGGCGAGCCCGTCGAGCACCGCCCGAAGCTCCACCAACCCGGAAACCAGGGCGGCGGGCTTGCGGAGTCTCCTGATCCCGGCCAGTGGACGCAGCGCCTCCTCGAGCCTCTCCACCTCCGCGCGGAGCTCGGCGGCGAAGCGCTGCACGCGGGGGAGGTCGAAGGGATCGGCCTCCAGCAGGGCGGCGGGCGCGGCCGCGTCGAGCAGCGCGGCGAGCGCGTCCTCGAGCTCCGACGGGTCGATGCCATCCGCCGAGCCGCCCCCTTCCCGCAGCAGCTCCCGGAGGGCCGGATCCCCCTCCCCCTGGTACACGGCCTCGAGCCGCTCCCCGAGAACACGGCGCAGCCACCTGCGCCGCGCGGCGCCCTCGGCGTCCACCTCGAAGGCCGGGTGCAGCCCGGCGGCCAGCGCGTGCCGCGCGAGCAGGCGACGGCAGAAGGCGTGGATGGTCCCGATCTGGAGGCGATCCAGGCACTCCAGGCAGGCGCGCGCCCGGCGTCGGCGCTCGTCCTCGTCCAGGCCGAGGCCGGTCAGATCGAGCCCCGGGCGGCTCCCGCCCTCGGCCACCGCCCGGAGGAAGACGCCCACGCGCTCGGCCATCTCCGCCGCGGCGGCTTCGGTGAAGGTGATCGCGGCAATGCGGGAGAGCGTCCGGCCGGCCACCCGGACCGGGTCCGGCTCCCCCTCCTCCGCCGCGCGCCCGGAGGCGAGTGCGTCGCGGTTGCGCCTGTAGCCCGGCCCGATGCACCAGGCCACGATCCGGGCGACGAGCACCGAGGTCTTGCCGGTCCCGGCTCCGGCCTCGACCAGGATCGGGCGCCGGAACTCCTCGCAGGCCACCCGCCGCGCGCGCTCGTCGTGGAGGCGAAGCTCGGCATCGGCGCTCATCGGGGGCTCCCCGCAAGTCGCCCCGCGAGCTCCGCCGCGCGCCGGGTGGCGGCGTCCCGCCCGGTGGGGCCCTCCCGGAGCCGCTCGAGCACGCCGCGCGGGCCGGAATCCGGGTAGAGGCAGGCCTCGCGCACCCCGCAGCTCGCGCACGCCCTGGCGTCCCCGTCTCGGCCGGCCTCTGCGAGCATGCCGAGCGGTGGCAGCACGCCCTCCCGAAGCCCGGTCTCGAGGAGCGCGAGAATCTCGGAGAGCGCCCCGCGCACCGTCTCGTCCCCGGCAGACACCTCGAGGGAATCGGGCCACCCGCCCTCTCCGCCGAGGTAGCGCAGCTCGCCCACCACCTCGAGGCCGCCCTCCTCCGGGAGCCGCACTGCCGCATAGGCGGCTGCCTGGAGCAGCCGTCCCGCGGCGACCTCGCCCGAGAGCCCCGTCTTCGCCG